>DASTKY010000074.1:0-5602 GCA_035715495.1 Gaiella sp.
CGCGCGGCTCGGCTGCAGCCTGCCGAGCGTCCGGTCGAAGTAGGCGCGGCGGGCGGCCGGGCCGCCCTTGACGACCGCGAGGCGGTCGGGCGTGAAGACGAGCGCGTGGATCCGGCTCCGGAGCTCCTCGGCCGACCCGACCGCGGCGCCGTTCAGCCGGATGCGCTTCGGCTCGCTCGTCGAGAGCCGCACGTCGGGCTCGAGCGAGACGCCGCCGCGGTCGCCCGTGACGCGCACGGAGCCCTCGGCCGCCCCGCGGCGGACGAGCTGCGCGTCCTGTCGCGTGCGGAACGAGAACCCCTGCGTCGCGACGTGCACGGACTCGAGCAGGTTCGTCTTGCCGGCCCCGTTGGGGCCGGTCACGAGGACGAGCCCGGGCTCGAGCGCGAGCTCCAGGCTCGCGTAGGAGCGGACGTCCCGCAGGGTCACCTGCCGGACGATCAGCCGTCCCTCTCCCGTTCCCGCGGTGCCGCCGCGCGAGCGCCGGCCGGCGGCTAGCCGGCGAGCCTGATCGGCATGATCAGGTACCAGAAGGCGTCCCCGTCGGCGCTCAGCAAGCCGGGCCGGAGCGGGTTGATGAGCTTCAGCTGGACGTCGTCCGCGGTGACCGACTCGAGGCCCTCCCGCAGGAACTCGGCGTTGAAGCCGATCTCGAGCGGCTCGCCGGCGTACCCGACGGCGAGGGACTCCCGCGTCTCGCCCACGTCCTGGCTCTGGGCCGAGATCGTCAGCTCGCCCTCGGCGAACCGGAGCCGGAGCGGCGTGTTGCGCTGCGCCATCACCGCGGCGCGGCGCACCGCCTCGAGCAGCTCCGCGCGGTTGAGGTCGAGCTCGACGTCGTCCGTCTCCGGCCGGAGCTGCGCGACGTGCGGGAACTGGCCGTCGATGCGCCGCGTCGTCAGCCAGGCGTCGCCCGCGCCGAAGACGACGTGGTTCTCGTTGACGCCGAGCTGGACGCTCTCGCTGCCGGCCGCGACGCGCGCGAGCTCGTCCAGCGCGCGAGCGGGGATGATCGCCTCGAGCTCCGGCCCGGCCGAGTCGAGCTCCGTCTCCTTGACGGCCATCCGGTATGAGTCCGTCGCGGCCATGGTGAGGCGCGAGCCCTCGAAGCGGACGAGGATGCCGGTGAGGACGGGGCGCGACTCGTCGCGGGACGCGGCGCGCGACACGCGCTGCACCGTGTCGAGCAGCGACGCGGAGCCGATCTCGTGCAGCGGCACGTCGACCGACGGCAGCCGCGGGAAGTCCTCGGCGGCGAACACGTTGACGCGGCCGGAGTAGGACCCGGACTCGATCGACGCGACGCCGTCCTCCGGACGGTGCGCGATGGTCGCCTCCTTGGCCGGCAGCAGGCGGACGACGTCCCCGAGGAGCTTCGCGGGCATGACGACCGCCCCCTCGCCCTCCACCGTCGCCGGCACGGTCGTGCGGAGCGACAGCTCCATGTCCGTCGCCTCGAGCTCCAGCAGCCCGTCGCGGGCGCGCAGGAGGATGCCGCCGAGCACCTGCACGGCGCCCCGCGCCGAGGCCGCACGGGAGACGAGCGCGAGCCGGCTCGCGAGCACGTCGCGCTCGACGACGACGTTGATCCCCGAGCCCACGGCGATGTCGGTTTCCATCATTTCTCTCTTAAACCTTTCGTCGTAGTCCATAGGCAGTGTGGACGATGGGGAAGACAGAGGGAAACCGTGCGTCCATGCGGGATCGAGCGGTGGGTCCCGGACACCGGGTTCTCCACCGGTCCCCCAGCCGACCGCGTGTGGGACGCGGCGACGCCCGGATCATCCACGGTGCTTGATCCTCGCGGTGAGGTCTTGCACGAGGTTGTACACAGACCTGTCCTCAGAGATCATCCGCGTGATCTTCGCATTCGCGTGGAGGACGGTGGTGTGGTCGCGCCCGCCGAACTCCTTGCCGATCTTGGGCAGCGACGAGTCGGTGAGCTCGCGGGAGAGGTACATGGCGACCTGCCGGGGATAGGCGACCGCCTGGGAGCGCCGCTGGCTGCAGAGCTCCTCGACGGAGAGAGAGAAGCACTCGCAGACGACCTCCTGGATCGTCCCGATCGTGACCACGGGCACGTCGCCGCCGTCCGGGAAGAGGTCGCGCAGCACCTGCTCGGCGAGCGAGCGGTCGAGCTCGAGCCCTGTCAGCGACGAGAAGGCGACGACCCGGGTGAGCGCGCCCTCGAGCTCGCGGATGTTCGTCGAGACACGGCTCGCGATGAAGGTCAGGACGTCGGGGTCGGTGACCGCGATCCGGTCGGTCGTCACCTTCTTCCGGAGGATCGCGATGCGCGTCTCGAGGTCGGGCGGCTGGATGTCCGTGATGAGGCCCCACTCGAAGCGCGAGCGCAGGCGCTCCTCCAGCGTCGCGATCTCCTTCGGCGGCCGGTCGGACGAGATCACGATCTGGCGCCCCGCCTCGTAGAGCGAGTTGAACGTGTGGAAGAACTCCTCCTGGAAGCGCTCCTTGCCCTCGAGGAACTGGATGTCGTCGACGAGCAGGACGTCGTAGGCGCGGTAGCGGTGCTTGAACCCCTCGATGCGCTTGTCGCGGAGCGAGTTGATGAAGTCGTTCGTGAACGTCTCGCTCGTCACGTAGCGCGTCGTCAGCCCCTTCGAGTGGTCGCTCACGTACGCGCCGATCGCCTGCAGGAGGTGCGTCTTGCCGAGCCCGGTCGCGCCGTAGACGAAGAGCGGGTTGTACGCCTGCGCCGGCGACTCGGCGACGGCCAGGGCCGCCGCGTGCGCGAAGCGGTTCGACGAGCCGATCACGAAGTTGTCGAAGGTGTACTTCGGGTTCGAGCCGGGCTGCGCCTCCGTCGCCACGCCGCGTCGGGGCGCCGGTGTCTCCCCTGCGGCCGCCGCTGGCTCGTCCTCCTCCGCGACCTCGAGGACGACGCGGACGTCGCGACCGAGGCAGTCGCGCACGGCGCCGCGGAGGAGGCTCAGGAAGTGGCCCTCGATCCAGCCCCGGGTGAAGTCGTTCGGGAGGACGACCTCGAAGTCGTCGTCGCGGAGCGTTCCGGGCCTCGCGGACGCGAACCACGTCGCGTAGGTCGTATCGCTGAGGTGCTCCCGGAGCCGGTGGGAGACGTCGTTCCAGAGTTGGTCGGCGGACGTGCCGCGGGTCTGCTCCACGCGCTCGAATGTGCTCCTGTCGGGGGGCCGAGAAGGGGGCGAGCATAGCACCGTCCCCGGGGTGTGCGACAAGACCCGCTGAGGACAAAAATACTGCAATTTGCAGGAGAAACGTGAGTCTCCACATCCATCTCCACAGGTGTGGAAAACCGTGCGCACGCCGTCTCGGCGGGCGACAGCCGGGCCGTGTGAGCAGCCCTTTCGATCCGTCCACCGCCCGCCCGCGCTGTGGATAACCGGGCCGCTCGGCCCTCGTCTATACTCGCGCTCGCCGCGCCCGAGGGCCCGGCTCCACCGTCCTCCACGCGAAGGGCTCTCTCGCACCGTGAAGCGCACGTACCAGCCGAACGTCCGCCGCCGCAAGCGGAAGCACGGGTTCCGCGCCCGCATGTCGACGCGCGGCGGCCAGGCGATCCTCAAGCGCCGCCGGGCCAAGGGCCGCAAGCGCCTCTCCGCCTGACGCGGCCGTGGAGCGCCGTCAGCGCCTCTCCCGCTCGCGTGACTTCGACGCGGTCTACCGCCACGGCCGCTCGGTCTCGACCCGCTCGCTGACGCTGCACTGGTTCGTCCGGGAGGACGACGCCCAGGGAACGGCGCGCGTCGGCCTCGCGATCCCGCGCGCGGTCGGGTCGGCGGTCGCCCGCAACCGGCTGAAGCGCCAGCTGCGCTCCGCCTGGGGCGAGCTCGACCCGGCGCCGCCCGCCGGCTGCGACTACGTCCTCGTCGCGCGGCCGGGCCTCGCGGAGGCGGCGGAGAGCCGCGGCCACGAGTGGCTTCTCGAGCAGCTCCGCGAGGTCGTCGGCAAGGTGACCGCATGAAGTGGCTCGGGATCGGCCTCGTGCACGCCTGGCGCCAGACCTTCGGCCGGCTCGTCCCGGCCGGCACCTGCAAGTACCACCCGTCGTGCTCGACCTACGCCCTCGAGGCGCTCCGCGAGCTCGGCCTCGTCCGGGGGTCGATCGTCGCCGGCTGGCGCGTGCTGCGGTGCAATCCCTGGAGCCACGGCGGCGTCGACCACGTGCGTGACCGGACGCTCTTCCGCCGGCACGAGAGCGGACAGCCCACGTGATCGTCGGCTTCAACCCGCTCCGTCCGATCGAGGACCTCCTCACGGACCTCCTCGAGTGGTTCCACTCGACCGCGGGGCTCTCGTGGGCGTGGTCGATCGTGGCGCTGGTCGTGCTCGTGCGGCTGATCCTCGTCCCGGTCACGGTGCGCCAGATCCACTCGATGCAGAACCTCCAGGCGCACGCGCCGGAGATGAAGGAGATCCAGCAGAAGTGGAAGCACGACCGGCAGCGGCAGAACGAAGAGCTGATGAAGTTCTACCGCGAGAACAAGATCAACCCGGCCGCGTCGTGCTTGCCGATCGTCCTCCAGATCCCGATCTTCATCTCGCTCTTCTACGTCCTGAAGGACTTCGAGAAGGAGATCTTCCCGTCCTACCCCGAGTCGTCGCTCGAGTTCCTCGGGCTCGTCGACATCACCCAGCCGACGATCGAGGGCTGGGGGCCGCTGCTCCTCGTCGTCTACGTGGCCAGCCAGCTGACGTCGTCGTACTTCATGTCGACGTCGATGCAGAAGGCGCAGCGCGTCCTGCTGCTCGTCCTGCCGATCGTCTTCATCCCGTTCATCCTCAACTTCCCGTCCGGCCTGATGATCTACTGGCTGACGACGAACCTCTGGACGACCGGTCAGGGCCTCGTGACGCGCAAGCTGATGCCGAAGCCCGACCTGAAGGCACTCCAGGAGCGCCGCTCGTCGCGCACGCCGCCGAAGGACGACGGCACCGCGGCGCCGGCCGTGAAGGGCAAGCCGAAGGCCGTGTCGGCCGCCGCGGACGACGCGAAGGCGCCCGCCGACGGCACCCCGAAGGTCGCCGGGCCGCCGCGCCGCGTCAAGCGGAAGCGGAGCGGAGGAGGCCGACGCCGATGACCGACGACCTCTCCGTCGAGGCGAGCGGGGAGACGGTCGGCGAGGCGAAGTGGTCGGCGCTGCGCGAGCTCGAGCGGCTCGCGCCGGGCCTCGACCGCGACGCCGTCCGGTTCCAGGTGCTGACGGAGGGCGAGCGCGGCCTCCTCGGAGTGGGGTACTCGCCCGCGCGGGTCGTCGCCACGGTCGAGCGCCCGGCGGAGCAGCCGCCCGCGCCGGACGAGGGCGGCGAGGCTGCCGTCGCCCGCGAGCTCCTCGTCCGCGTCCTCGCGACGATCGACGTCGGGGGCACGGTCACGGTCGAGGAGGGCGACGACGAGTTGCGCGCCACCGTGACCGGCGACGACCTGGGCGTCCTGATCGGCCGCCACGGCCAGATGATCGACGCGCTGCAGTACCTGGCGAACACGATCGCCCACCGCAGGCTCGGCGACGACCGCCGGCGGATCGTGATCGACGCGGCCGGCTATCGCGCGCGCCGCGCCACGACGCTCGAGTCGCGCGCTCGTCGCAGCGCCGAGCAGGCG
>DASTKY010000075.1:0-3073 GCA_035715495.1 Gaiella sp.
TGGGACGTCGACGTCGCGTGGTGGGCGCTCCTCGTCGCGACCGTGCTGACGTGGATCTCGGGGCTCGACTACGCCCGTGTCGCGCCGCGGGTGCTCCGCGGCGAGGGCGCCGCCTCGTAGCCCCACGCCGGGGCCGGCGCCGGTGCGCCGGGGTCGCGGGCCAGCCCGTCCTCGAGGCCGGCGCGCCACCAGGCGCCGCGCCGCCGGTCGGGCACGGGCGCGAGATCCACGCCCGCGCGGGCGGCGGCGGCCCGGACGGCGCTCCCCGCGAGGCCGTCGGGATCGTCGCTGAGCTCGAGGTCCACGGCGGCAGGCTAGGCGAGCGGCACGATCCGCGCGGCGGTCGCCTTGAACGACGCGACGACCCGGTCGCCCTCGGCGAGCGCCAGCCGGTCGAGGGACGCCGCGGTGATCTCGGCGACGACGGCACCCACGCCGACGCGGACCCGGTTGCCGACCGGCACGATCGAGGTGATCCGGCCCTCGAGGTGGTTCGCGGCCGAGTCGGTCGGCGCGACCCGTGCGAGCGAGACCTCCCAGGGGTGGATCGCGACGCCGACGCGACCGGTCGCGGGCTCCGAGCTCCACGCCGAGCCGCCGTCGTCGAGCACGATCTCCGTGAGCCCGTTCGCGGACGCCCTGGCCGTCCCCGGCAGGAGGCTCGCGCCGGTGAGGCCCGCCACGAACGCGTCGCGCGGACGCGCGATCAGATCGGCTGCAGGCCCCTCCTGCACGACCCGCCCGTCGACGATCACCCCGATCCGGTCGGCGAGCGCCGACGCGTCCTCGAAGTCGTGGGTGACGAGCACGGTCGGCAGGCCGAGGTCGCGCAGGAGCTCGTGCAGCTCGGCGCGGACGGCCGCCTTCGTGTGGGCGTCGAGCGCGGAGAGCGGCTCGTCGAGCAGCAGCGCCTGGGGACGCCGCGCGAGGGCGCGCGCGAGCGCGACCCGCTGGCGCTCGCCGCCCGAGAGCTCGCGCACGCGCGCCCGCGCGAGGCCGCCGATCCCGAACCGGTCGAGGAGCTCCTGCACCGACGTCCCTCGCGCAGCGCCGAAGCGCACGTTCGCCGCGACGTCGAGGTGCGGGAAGAGCGCGTACTCCTGGAAGAGGTAGCCCACCCGCCGCTCCTCCGGCGGGCGGTCGACCCCGGCGGCCGTGTCGAGCCACGTGTCGCCGTCGACGTCGACCGTCCCCCGGTCGGGCCGGAGCAGCCCGGCGACGACGCGCAGCGTGGTGGTCTTGCCGGCCCCGGACGGGCCGACAAGGGCGAGGGTCTCCCCCCGCTCGACGTTCAGCCCGACGTGCGCGTCGTAGGCGCGAAGGGAATGGGCGAAGTCGATCCGGAGCGCCATCGGGTGAGCACCTTGACGGACAGCAGGACGCCGCCGCTGATCGCGACGAGCACGGCGCTGATCGCCAGCGCGACGTCGAAGTCGAGGTCGAACTGCTCGTAGATCGCGAGCGACAGCGTCTGGGTGGTTCCCTGGAGCGAGCCTGCGAACATGATCGTCGCGCCGAACTCCCCGATCCCGCGCGCGAAGGCGAGCGCGGCGCCGGCCCCGAGACCGCCCGCGGCCAGCGGAAGCGAGATCCGCCCGAACACGCGGGCCGGGCCTGCCCCGAGCGTGCGGGCGGCGGCGGGGAGCGTCGGGTCGACGGACTCGAAGGCGGAGACCGCGGTGCGGACGTAGAACGGGCTCGCGACGAACGTCACCGCGAGGACGACCGCGGTCTGCGTGAACGCGATGTCGATCCCGAGCCACTCGATCGAGCCGCCGAGCAGCCCGAGCCGGCCGAACGCGGCGAGCAGGCCGATCCCCGCGACGGCCGGCGGCAGCACGAGCGGGAGCTCGACGAGGGTGACGGCCAGGTCGCGGAGTCGGCTCGAGCGGGTCGCGATCCAGTACGCCGTCGGCGTGCCGAACGCCAGGATCAGGAGCATCGAGACGGCGTTCGTCTTCGCCGTGACGATCAGGGCGTCCTTGGCCGCGTCGGTGCCGAGTGCCGAGACGAGCTCGCCGGGGGGCACGCGCGCGAAGATCGCGACGATCGGCAGGACGAGGAAGACCAGCGCCACGCTCGTCGCGAAGACGAGCGTGGCCGAAAAGAGCGGGCGGCTCAGCTCGCAGCCTTCGGGATGGGCAGGAAGCCGGCGTCCTTCAGGGCCGTCTGGCCGCGGGCGGAGAGGATCGCCTTGACCCACGCCTGCGCGGCCGCCTTGTTCGACGACCTCGAGACGACCGCGATCTCGTACCGGACCCGCGGCTGCGCCCAGGCGGGGATCCGGACGACCGTCACCTGGTCGCTCACCGGCCGCGCGTCGGTGACGTAGACGAAGCCGGCGTCGGCCTGGCCGAGTGCGACCTTGCCCGTCACCGCCTTCACGTCCGACTCGCGGCTGACGACCTTCGAGAGCACGCCAGAGAGCCCGAGCTTCCTCAGCACCGTCAGCGTGTAGCGGCCGACCGGCACGCCGGGCGCCGCGACCACGAGCTTCACCGGCTTGCTCCGCAGGTCGTAGACCGAGCGGATCCCGGCCGGGTTCGACTTCGGCAGGATCAGCGCCAGCCGGTTCGCCGTGAACGTGACCGGCTTGTCGACGATCCCCGCCCGGAAGAGGCGCTGGGTGTTGAGCGGCGCCGCCGAGGCGAACACGTCCGCCGGGGCGCCGTTGCGGATCTGCGCCTCGAGCGCGTTCGAGCCGGCGAAGTTGTAGTTCTGGCCCCCGTCGAACACGCGGAACACCTCGGTCAGCGAGGCGGCCGCGTAGACGGTCAGCGGCCCGGTCGCCTCGGAGCGGGCGCCCGCGCCGGCCGCGACCGACACGGCGACGACGAGGGCGAGGGCGAGAGCCGCGAGCGCACGCCTCATCGAGTCCTCCTACCCGAGATAGCTCTCGAGGGCCGCGCTCGCGGCCTCGAGGTCGAGGGACAGGGGAAACGGCTCGACCGAGCCGCCGAGCAGCCCGATCTGCTCGCCGTGGCTCGCGGCGAGGCTGGCGAAGAGCACGCGGTACGTCGGCTCGCCGAGGGTCGCCGCGGCCCACTGGTAGTGCGCGCGTACCGGCCGGAGG
>DASTKY010000076.1:0-5022 GCA_035715495.1 Gaiella sp.
GCCCTGGACCCGCTCGTGGACGTCGCCCGCGAGACGACCTGATGCCCCTGGGGCTCCGCTGGGGGACGGTCAGCGCCGTCCACGAGCGGGTCCAGGGCCTCGTCCGGCTCGAGGTCGACGGCGACCCGTGCATCGCCTACCCCCGCCTGACGGGGCCGGTCGAGGAGGGCGACGTCGTGCTCGTCAACGTGCAGGCGCGGCAGCTCGAGCTCGGGTCCGGCGGCTTCGACGTCCTCTACGCGAACCTCACCCGCGGCCTCGGGCTCGCGGCGGAGGACGGCGCCCACGTGATCGCGCTCCCGTACGCGCCCGGCCAGCTCGCGACGCGGTTCGCGGAGGAGGACGACGACGCGCCGCTCGAGCGGATCGACGGGGTGCCCGTCGTCTGCCTCGGCCTCCACAGCCAACTCGCTCCCGCCTGCGCCGCGCTCCGGGGACGGCGCGTCGCATACGTGCAGCTCGCGGGCGGCGCGCTGCCGGTCTCGCTCTCGGACACCGTCCGCGCCCTCAAGGCGCGCCGCCTGCTCGAGACCGCGATCGCGGTGGCGCCGTGCCTCGACGGCGACGTCGGGTGCGTCTCGACCGCGGGCGCGCTGACGCAGGCGGTCGCGCGGGGCGCCCAGGTCGTCGTCTGCGGGATCGGGCCGGGGATCGTCGGGAGCGGCTCGCGGTGGGGCCACGGCGGCCTCGCCGTGGCGGAGGCGGCGAACGTCGCGGCGGCGCTCGGCGGGCAGCCGGTGGTCGCGCCCCGCGTCTCGTTCGGCGACGAGCGCGAGCGGCACCGCGGCCTCTCGCACCACACGCGCGCGGCCCTCGCGCTCTGCCTGGGCGACGTGCGCATCGCCTGGCCGCGCGGGCTCGAGCGGCCGGCGGGCCTCGACGTCGTCGAGGTCGACGTGGAGGGCTGGGAGCTCGCGTGCGCGCCGCTCCCGCTCTCGCACATGGGCCGCGGGCCGGACGACGACCCGTGGTTCTTCGCAGCGGCGTTCGCCGCCGGCCGGCTCGCCGCGCCGTAGGAGTTGCGGCGCGACAGGCGTGCGGTATCGTCCCGCGCGCCGTGCGGATCGGGGTCGCGAGAGAGATCAAGCCGCGTGAGTACCGGGTCGCCCTGACGCCCGCCGGCGCCCTGGAGCTCGTCCAGCGCGGCCACGAGGTCGTCGTCGAGACAGGCGCCGGGGTCGGCTCGGGCTTCTCCGACGAGGCGTACGCGGCCGTCGGCGCGCGGCTCGCTCCCGTCGACGAGGTCTGGGCCTCGGTCGACCTCCTCCTCAAGGTGAAGGAGCCGATCGAGGAGGAGTACCCGCGGCTCCGCGAGGGGCTGACGCTCTTCACGTACCTCCACATCGCGGCGGACGAGCCGCTGACGCGCGCCCTGCTCGACTCCGGGATCACGGCGATCGCCTACGAGACGGTCGAGACGGCCGACCGCCGGCTGCCGCTGCTCGCGCCGATGAGCGAGGTCGCGGGCAGGCTCGCGCCGCAGATGGGCGCCTGGGCGCTCGAGAAGGCCCACGGCGGCCGCGGGATCCTGCTCGGGGGCGTGCCGGGCGTCCCGCCGGCGAAGGTCGTCGTCCTCGGCGGCGGCGTCGTCGGCCTCAACGCCGCGATCATCGCGCTCGGCATGCAGGCCGACGTCTGGGTGCTCGACAAGTCGGTCGACCGGATGCGCGACCTCGAGATCGCGCTCGACGGGCGCGTGACGCTCGCGATGTCCAACCGCCTGCAGATCGAGGAGGTGTTGCCGGACGCCGACATGGTGATCGGCGCCGTCCTCGTCCCCGGCGCGCTCGCGCCGAAGCTCGTCACCCGCGAGATGCTCGGGCTGATGCGCCCCGGCGCGGTGCTCGTCGACGTCGCGATCGACCAGGGCGGCTGCTTCGCGACGTCCCACGCGACGACGCACGACGATCCGATCTTCGAGGTGGACGGGATCGTCCACTACTGCGTCGCGAACATGCCCGGCGCGGTGCCCGTCACCTCCACGAAGGGGCTGACGAACGTGACGCTCCCGTACGTCGAGGCGATCGCGGACCGGGGCACCGCCGCGGCGGTCGCCGCCGACCCCGCGCTCGCGAGGGGCGTCAACACGCTCGCGGGGAAGCTCACCTACGAGGCCGTCGCCGACGCGCACGACCTGCCGTTCACGCCGCTCGCCGACGTGGGCCGCGCGCTCGTCTAGGAGCGGCTCTCCGCCTGCTGGCGGGCTTCCTTCGCGCTCTTCGAGGGCGAGAGCCTGACCACGGCGTAGGTCACCGCGGCCGACAGCGCGAGGATGCCGGAGATGTAGAGGATCAGCAGGAAGATGCTGATGACGTCGTCCATCGGCCATCTAGGATAGCCGCCTATGCCGCGCGCCTGCGTGATCGTGCTGGACGCCGTCGGGGCGGGCGAGCTGCCCGACGCCGCCGACTGGGGAGACGAGGGGTCGGACACCCTCGGCAACGTCTCGCGCGCGGTCGGCGGCCTCGACCTGCCCAATCTCGAGGCCCTCGGCCTCGGCAACGTCGAGCCGCTCGAGGGCTGTCCGCCGCAGCCGTACGCGCCCGCGGTCGCAGGCCGGCTGCTCGAGCGCTCGAAGGGCAAGGACACGACCGCCGGCCACTGGGAGCTCATGGGCGTCGTCACGCCGACGGCGTTCCCCACGTACCCGTACGGCTTCCCCGACGAGGTGATCGACCCGTTCATGAACCGGACGGGCCGCGGCGTGATCGGCAACAAGCCCGCCTCCGGCACGGAGATCATCCAGGAGCTCGGCGAGGAGCACCAGCGCACGGGCAAGTGGATCGTCTACACGTCGGCCGACTCGGTCTTCCAGATTGCGGCGCACGAGGAGACGATCCCGCTCCAGGAGCTCTACGACGGCTGCCGGATCGCGCGGGAGCTGCTCACCGGCAAGCACGCGGTCGGACGGGTGATCGCGCGGCCGTTCGTCGGCACGCCGGGCCACTACGAGCGGACGCCGAACCGCCACGACTTCTCTCTCGAGCCGCGGCGTCCGAACTACCTGTCCGCGATCCGCGCCGCCGGCCACACGGTCTACGGCGTCGGGAAGATCCACGACATCTTCGCCGGCTGCGACATCGACGAGTCGTTCCCGACGAAGTCGAACGTCGACGGGATCAACCGGACGATCGAGCTGCTCGAGAACGTCGACACCGGGCTCGTCTTCACGAACCTCGTCGAGACCGACCAGCTCTGGGGCCACCGGAACGACCCCGAGAACTTCCACCGCTGCCTCCAGGACTTCGACCGCCGTCTGCCGGACATCCTCGACGCGCTCCGCGACGGCGACCTCCTGATCCTCACCTCCGACCACGGCTGCGACCCCACGACGCCGTCGACCGACCACTCGCGGGAGCACGCGCTGCTCCTCGCGTACGCCGCGGGGAAGAACGCCGCCGGCCGGATCCACGAGGACGGCGAGTTCGGCGACGTCGGCGCGACGGTCTCCGCGTGGCTCGGGGCGAAGCACCCCGGCAAGGGCGCGCCCGGCCGCCCGATCGTCGAGCGGTGAGGATCAACGACACGGCGTACGTCGCCACGCAGTACGAGACCGAAGCCGGCCTGGCCGCTCGCAAGAGCGTCTATCGCGACGTCACAGGGCCTGATCCGCGCGAGATGGCACTAGCGGCAGTGCTCGAGGACGCTCCGCGGCGCATCCTGGAGGTCGGATGTGGCGAGGGCGAGCTGGCCGAGCGGCTGATTGACGACGCCGACGTTGTCGCCGTCGACCAGTCGCCACGGATGGTGGAGCTGACAGCGGAACGAGGTGTCGACGCGCGGGTTGCGGACGCGCAGGAGCTTCCGTTCCCGGACGAGACCTTCGACGTCGTCCTGGCCGCCTGGATGCTCTACCACGTGCCCGACGTCGATCGCGCGCTCGGTGAGTTCGCCCGTGTGCTGCGTCCGGGAGGTCGACTGGTCGCCGCCACCAACGGCAACGACCACCTGGTAGAGCTACTCGGCCTCGGCGGCCAGACGCGCTGGGACCTGCCGTTCTCAGCCGAGAACGGTGCCAAGGTGCTCTCGCGGCATTTCTCGTCCGTCGAACGGCGCGACGCGCGAGGGACCGTGACCTTCAGGGATATCGCCATGGTGCGGGACTACTTCGGGTCGTCGGAGCGCCTGGCGCCTGCGATTGAGCGACTTCCCGGCTCGCTCGAGCAGCCGCTCGTCGCGCGGCGCACGCCCGTCGTCTTCGTCGCCACGAAGGCGGCCTGATGCACCCCGTGGAGCTGATCGAGCAGAAGCGGAACGGCGGCGAGCACGACCCCGCCGACCTCGAGGCGCTGATCCTGGGGTACGCGCGCGACGAGGTGCCCGACTACCAGATGGCCGCCTGGTGCATGGCCGTCTACTTCAACGGGCTGACGGGCGCCGAGACGGACGCCCTCACCGGCGCGATGATCCGGTCGGGCGCGACGCTCGACCTCCGGGCAGCGCTCGGCCGGAAGGTCGTCGACAAGCACTCGACGGGCGGCGTCGGCGACAAGACCTCGCTCGCGGTCGGGCCGATCGTCGCGGCGTGCGGCGTGCCGCTCGGGAAGATGTCGGGCCGCGGGCTGGGGCACACGGGCGGCACGCTCGACAAGCTCGAGTCGATCCCGGGCTTCCGCGTCGAGCTCTCGACGGACGAGCTCGTCGCGCAGCTGCGCGACGTCGGCGTCGCGATCGTCGGGCAGACGGCCGACCTCGTGCCCGCCGACAAGAAGCTCTACGCGCTCCGGGACGTCACGGCGACCGTCGACATCATCCCGCTGATCGCGAGCTCGATCATGTCCAAGAAGCTCGCCGCCGGCGCCGAGGCGATCGTCCTCGACGTCAAGGTCGGCGACGGCGCGTTCATGAAGACGCTCGACGACGCGCGCGTGCTGGCCGCGCAGATGCACCAGATCGGCACGTGGGCCGGGCGCGAGGTGACGTGCCTGCTGACCGACATGGACCAGCCGCTCGGGCGCGCCGTCGGCAACGCGCTCGAGGTCGAGGAGGCGCGCGACACCGTTCGCGGCGACGGCCCGGCCG
>DASTKY010000077.1:0-3482 GCA_035715495.1 Gaiella sp.
CGAGCAGGCGCCGTGGCGCGCGTTCGGCGAGGAGCTCGGCGTGCTCTTCCAGGCGATGGACGACGTGATGGACGGCGACGGCTACGCGACCGAGCTGGGCGAGGACGGCGCGCGCGAGGTCGCCGGCGCCGCGGCGCGGCGCGCGCACGAGCGGCTCGACGCGCTCGACGCCGACACGTCGGTGCTCGCCGGGCTCGTGGACGGGCTCGTCGTCCGCGTCAGCTAGGCTCGCCGCGTGCCGCACCGGTAGCGGCCTCCGCCCATCGCGCGTCCGCGCGCCTGTACGAGGAGGTTCGCCATGTCGATCTCGGTCGAGGTGCGTCCGTTCCGCCGGCACGACCGCGAGCAGCTCACCGCGCTGGTCGCAGCCCATGTCGCGGCGGTGATCCCCGGGGTCTCCGTCTCCGTCGCGAGCGTCCTGAGCCACCTCGAGCGCGACCCGGGCGAGTTCGTCGTCGATCCGTGGGTCGACGCCCGCGCGACGCTCGTCGCCGAGCAGCGGGGCCGCGTCGTCGCCGCCGCGCACCTGCTGCGCTACCGCGGGGACGAGGGCGTCGGCCGGTCGTACCGCGACGCCGCCGAGCTGCGCTGGTTCCTCTTCTGGCCGGAGGCGCCGTACTGGGCGGGCTCGCGGGACGCGGCCGACGCGCTGCTCGCGGCGGCGCTCGCCCAGCTCGACCGCTGGGAGCCGCGGCTCCAGCACGCGGACGGGACGCTGCCGGCCCCCGGCGTCTACGGCGTGCCCGCGCAGTGGCCGCACGTCCGGGCGGCGTACGAGCGCGCCGGGTTCGTCCACGGCGGCAGGGTGGAGCGCGTCTGGATCGCCGACGTGGAGGCGCTCCCGGGCGCCGAGGACGTCGAGCGGGCCGACCTGGGCCTGGAGCGGTCGCTCGGGATCAACGGCACCCGCCTGTCGGCGCTCCGCGAGGGCGAGGTCGTCGGCTTCGTCGAGCTCGAGGTCTTCGACGGGGGCGAGCGCATCGCGCGGCAGGGCACGCTGGCCGACATCGGGAACCTCCACGTGGGCGAGGGCGAGGAGGTCGGAGCGCTGGGAGCCTGGCTCGTCGCGCAGGCGGCCGCCTGGCTCCGCCTCGGGCGGGTCGAGCGCGTCCTCGACTACACGGACGCGGACGAGCACGAGCGGGCGGCGTTCCTCGAGGGCGTCGGCTTCCGTGAGCTCACGCAGACCGCGCGCGGCTGGACGCGCACGCCGCCGGGCGTGTCGGGAACATAGGGCCGTGCGCAAGCGCCTGGACGTCCTGCTCGTCGAGCGCGGCCTCGCTGAGAGCCGCGCGCAGGCGCAGGCGCTCGTCCTCGCCGGGCTCGTCCCCGGATACGAGAAGCCGGGGCAGCAGGTGCCGGAGGACGCGGTGCTCGAGGTCGAGCGACCACCGCGGTTCGTCTCGCGCGGCGGCGAGAAGCTCGCGCACGCCCTCGATGCGCTCGGCGTCGACCCCGCCGGGCTCGACTGCCTCGACCTCGGCGCGTCGACGGGAGGCTTCACGGACTGCCTCCTGCAGCGGGGCGCGCGCCGGGTGATCGCGCTCGACGTGGGCTACGGCCAGCTGCATCCGCGGCTCCGGGCGGACGAGCGCGTCACGGTGCTGGAGCGGGTCAACGCCCGCGAGCTCCCGGCCCTCCCGTTCGCCCCGGAGCTGATCACCTGCGACGTCTCGTTCATCTCGGCGACGCGCGTGCTGCCGCCCGCGATCGCCCGGGCGGTGCCCGCGTGGCAGGCGCTCGTGCTCGTGAAGCCGCAGTTCGAGGCGGGTCGGGCCGACGCGCCGAAGGGCGTCGTCCGCGACCCGGAGGTGCACCGGCGCGTGCTGCGGGAGTTCTGCGCGGCGGCGGCCGGCTGGCGTGCGCGCGTGGCCGGGGTCGTAGACTCGGGCCACCCGGGGCCGAAGGGAAACCGGGAGTTCGTCGTCCACCTGATCGCGAGCGAGGAGCCCTCGGACCCCGATGAGCACGACCGCCGGATCCGCGACGCCGTCGGCTGAGAGTAGGCCCGTGGGCCGGGTGGCGCTCGTCACCCACGGCCGCGTCGGCCAGGTGGAGGACGGCGTCGAGCGGCTCGCCGCGCTCGCGGTCGCGCAGGGCGTGGAGCTCCTCGTCGGCGAGGACGAGGCGGGCCGGCACGGGATCGACGCGCGCGGCGACCCGCGGGACGCGGAGCTCGTGGTCGTGCTCGGCGGAGACGGGACGATGCTGCGCGCGCTGCGCACGTACCTCGGGACGGGGATCCCCGTGCTGGGTGTCAACTTCGGCCGCGTGGGGTTCCTCAGCTCGCTGGAGCCCGAGGAGCTCGAGGACGGGCTGCGACGCGCGTTCGCGGGCGAGCTGCACGTCGTCGAGCTGCCGACGCTCGAGGTCGCGAACGGCGGCGCGGCGCACGTTGCGGTCAACGACGTCGTCGTCACGTCCGGCGAGATCGGCCGGATGGTCGAGCTCGAGTGGGCCGTCGGGGGCGAGGACCTCGGCCGCGTCCCGTGCGACGGGCTGATCTGCTCGACCCCGTCCGGCTCGACCGCCTACAACCTCTCGAACGGCGGGCCGGTGCTGATGTGGGGGATCGACGCGCTCGCGACGACCTTCGTCGCGCCGCACTCGCTCCACGCGCGACCGCTCGTCGTCCCGCGCGCGAAGGACGTCGTCGTCTGGAACCGGACCCCGGACGTCCCGGTCGTCGTCCTCGTGGACGGGCACCGGGTCGGGGAGGCGGGCCGCGACGAGTCGGTCACGATCCGGCTCGGGGACGCCCGGACGCTGCTCGCGTCGCTCCCCGGCACGACGTTCGTCAGCCGGTACCGGGGGAGCTTCTCGACGTAGCCCGCCCGGACAGATGTCGCGCACGAGGCGCCCGTCTACGATCACGGCGTGCTTCGCCGACTGCGGATCGAGAACCTCGTCCTCATCCGCGAGGCCGACCTCGAGCTGGCGCCGGGCCTCGTCGCGATCACGGGCGAGACGGGCACCGGGAAGACGATCGTCACGCAGGCGATCGGCCTGCTGCTCGGGGCGAAGGGCGACGCCGCGGCGGTCGGGGCCGCGAGCGGCGAGGCGTACGTCGAGGCCGAGCTCGAGGTCCCGGACGGGTTCTTCGAGGAGGAGGGCCTCGAGACGCTGCGCGACCTCCGTCCCGACGACGAGCCCGGGCTCGTCGTCGCCCGCCGCGTCACCGGGGACGGGCGCTCGCGCGCGTTCGCCTGGGGCCGCGCCGTCGCCCGCGAGGACCTCGTCGCCGCGACCGACCGGCTGCTCGTCCTCTCGGGGCAGTTCGCGCAGCGGCGTCTCGCCCGTCCGGCCCACCAGCTGGAGCTTCTGGACGCCTTCGTGGGCGCCGATCAGCGAGCTCGCCGGGCCGAGGCGCGCGACGCCTGGCGCACGCTGCAGGCGGCGACGCGCCGGCTCGAGGAGCTGGAGCGCGGCGCCGACGCGGAGCGAGCGCGGCTGGACGAGCTCGCCGCGCTCGTCGAGGACAC
>DASTKY010000078.1:0-2286 GCA_035715495.1 Gaiella sp.
TGCAGGCCGCGCGAGGGTGCGGCGCGCGGGTCCGCTCAGGCGAGCGGGACGTGGCGCGGCGAGACGCCGCGGCCCGTCAGCGCCGCCGCGCCGCAGCGGGCGGCGAAGGCGACTGCCTCCTGGGCCGGCAGCCCGGAGGCGAGTGCGAACGTGAGCCCTGCGGCGAAGCTGTCCCCCGCCCCGTAGGCGTCCACGACCTCGCCGGGGGGCGGCGCGGCGGTGAACGGCCCGCCCGGCCGCGACCAGCCGCCGAGCGATCCCGACGTCGTCACGACCAGGCCCGGCGCCGGGTCGAGCTCGCCCGTCCGGTAGCGCTCGGCCTCGTCGTTGCCGCTTCCGATGAGGGCGTCGAGCGGGACGGCGGCCCGCTTGAGGACGTCGAGCTCACGCGACGTCGCCGCAAGCACGCGGGCGCGGCGCGCGTGGACGAGCGCGTCCGCGTCGCCGGCGACGAAGAAGACCGCGTCCATCGACGCGAGCTCGTGCCAGGGAAGGCGATCGTCGTGTCCCCGTGCCCGCGCCTTCGGCCCGACCGTCGAGATCGTCCGCTCGCCGTGGTCGTCGACGTGCGTGAACGCCCAGCGCTGTGGCCGCTCGTCGGTCGCGTCGTGCACGACGACGTTCCGCGCCTCGAGCTCGGCCTTGGCTCGCCGCCCGAGATCGTCGTCGCCCAGCGCGGTGAACAGGTGCGCCTCGTCCGCGAGGAGCGCGAGCTGGACGGCGGCGACACCCCCGCCGCCCCCCGCTTCCTCCCACTGGTCGAACGAGTGCGCGATCTCGCCCGCCGCCGGGACCCGCTCGACGCGCGCGAAGCGGATCCACTCGACGTGCCCGACGACGGCGACGCGCATGCCAAGAGTCTGCCGGTTCTGCCCTCCGTCTCACACGACCGCGGCTCCGCGCGTTTTCCCTGGATGATGGATGCCGTGGCGACGATCCCGCCCTTCGAGTCCTTCTACACCGAGCACGCCGCCGAGGTACTGCGGCTGCTCCGCCGCCGGCTCGGCAGCGATCGGGCCGACGATGCGTTCCAGGAGACGTTCCTCCGGGCGCTCCGCGCGTACGACCGCCTCCGGCACGGAGACCACCTGCGGGCGTGGGTGCTCGTCATCGCCGAGCGCGTGGCGATCGACGCCCATCGGCGAGCGGGCGAGCCCACCGACGAGCTGCCGGAGCTGCCGCACCTCGATGGCCGGCCCGCGTACGAGGAGCTCGCGTTCCTGACCGACACGCTGCCCCCGAAGGAGCGGGCGGCGGTGGTCCTCCGCTACGGCTACGACCTCGACTACGAGCAGATCGCCGCCGCGCTCCACTCCAGCCCGGACGCCGCCCGCCAGGCGACGTCCTCGGGGGTCCGGCGGCTGCGAAGGGAGTCCTCATGACCGTTCCGATCGATCTCGACCAGCGCTTCCGCGACGCCGCCGCCGAGGCGGGGATGCTCGACGCCGCCTACGACGTCATCGACAGCGAGCTCGGCCCGCTGCTCGCCGCCGTCACCGACCGTGGCCTTGCGCTGATCACGGACGACCCCGACCCGGAGGTCGAGCTCGAGCGGCTCGCCCGCGCCGCCGGCCCGCGTGTGCTCCGCGCGCCGCGGGCGCTCGACGAGACGCGTCGAGAGCTCGACGACTACTTCGCCGGGCGCCGGAGGGTCTTCGATCTCGCGCTCGACCTCCGTGGCCAGGCGCCGTTCGCGATCGCCGTGCTCGACGAGCTCGCGCGGGTCCCGTACGGGCACACCGCCACCTACGGCGAGCTCGCCACGCGGGCCGGGAACCCGCGGGCCGCGCGAGCGGTCGGGATGGTGATGAACCGCAACCCGGTCCCGATCGTCCTCCCCTGCCACCGCATCGTCGGCGCCTCCGGCAGCCTGGTCGGCTACGGGGGCGGCCTCGAGCGCAAGGAGAAGCTGCTGCGCCTCGAGGGCGCGATCCTCTGAGGCTCCGTACTTTGGCGCACGGCCGATCGGGGCGGCCGCGGATGCGAGGCAGCCCCGGCGGAGCGACGCTCGGGGCGGAAGGAGGTGTCCGATGACGAGCATCACGCACGAGGACCGCACCACGACGAAGGACGGGTGGTCCGCCCGGATCCTCGTCCGGGAGATGTGGGCGTCGATCGCGATCGTCGCGATGTGGGCAGCCGTCGCCGTGAGCGCCACGTGGGGCGCGGACTTCGTCTCCACGAGCGGCTCGGGGGCGACCAGCACCACCGTCCCGGCCGGGGTCGCAGTCGCGCTGTTCGCCTCCATCGGGACGTGGGCGGTGGCGAAGCACGGCCTCGGCCGCC
>DASTKY010000079.1:0-4974 GCA_035715495.1 Gaiella sp.
CGTACGGCTTCAAGCACGAGTACCAGCTCGCCCGCCAGTACCTCGACCTGATCGACTGCGACTCCTTCGTCGTCGTCCCCGGGAACCACGACGCCCGCAACGTCGGCTACGTCCACTTCGAGGAGCTCTTCGGCGACCGCAGCTCCGTGCTCCGCAAGGACGGCGTCACGATCGTCGCCGTCGACTCGACGGAGCCCGACCTCGACCACGGGCAGATCGGCCGCGGCCGCTACCCGTGGATCGAGGAGCAGTTCACCGAGCCGGCCGACCTGCGGATCTTCGTCCTGCACCACCACCTCCTGCCGGTCCCCGGCACCGGGCGCGAGCGGAACGTCGTCTACGACGCCGGCGACGCGATCGAATGCCTGCTCCGGTCGGGCGTCCACCTCGTTCTCTCCGGGCACAAGCACGTGCCGTACGCGTGGCGGCTGGAGAACCTCTTCGTCGTCAACACGGGGACGGTGTCGTCGCTCCGGCTTCGGGGAAACACGAGACCGTGTTACAACGTCGTCGAGATCAACGGCACGCACGTGTCGATCTCGCGGCGCCACCCGTTCCACGGGGAGGAGCGCATCATCCAGTTCTCGACGGAGACGTTCGAGTACGAGAAGTACACCGGCCGCATCGAGCGCGAGGTGACGTCGCGGAAGTGAGGCGCGTCGTGGCGATCGTCGACGGCGAGCACTATCCGCCCGTCGTCCGCGCCGCCCTCGACGAGCTCGAGGACGACGTCGTCGCCGCCGTGCTCGTCGGCGGCGTCGAGAAGCTGCGCGGGGGCGAGATCGACTACGGCGTGCCGCTCGAGCCCTCGCTCGAGCTCGCCGTCGAGCGGCATGCGCCCGACGCGGTGCTCGACCTCTCCGACGAGCCGGTCCTCGGGCCACGCGAGCGGCTGGCGCTCGCGAGCCGCGCGCTGGCGCTCGGCGTGCCGTACGAGGGTCCCGACTTCCGCTTCGAGCCGCCGACCGGGGTGCGCGCGCCGCTGCCGACGATCGCCGTGATCGGCACGGGGAAGCGCGTCGGCAAGACGGCCGTGACGGGCTACCTCGCGCAGCGGCTCGCCGTCACGCGCCGCGTGGTCGTCGTGGCGATGGGACGGGGCGGGCCGCCGGAGCCGGAGACCGTGCTCGTGCCACCGACCGTCGAGGGGCTCCTGGAGCTGTCGCGCGCCGGACGGCATGCCGCCTCCGACCATCTCGAGACGGCGCTCGTCGCGGGCGTCCCGACCGTGGGCTGCCGTCGCTGCGGGGGCGGGCTCGCGGGCGCCGTCGCGGTCTCGAACGTGGCGGCGGGGCTCGAGGTGGCCGTCGCGCTCGGGCCGGAGCTCGTGCTCCTCGACGGGAGCGGAGCGGCGCTGCCGCCCGTCGAGGCCGACCGGCGCGTCCTGGTCACCTCCGCCGCGCAGCCGGTCGACGTGGCGGCGGGCTACCTGAACGCGTTCCGCGCCCGGATCGCCGACCTCGTCCTCGTGACGATGGCCGAGCCCGACGCGGCCCACGCGGAGCTCGCGGCGGCCGTGCGCGAGCTCGTCCGCGACGACGTCCCGGTCGTGCGCTGCGTCCTGCGACCGCGCCCGCTCGAGCCCGTGGCGGGTGAGCGCGTCGCCTACTTCTGCACCGCGCCGCCGGAGCGGCACGCGGCGCTCGCCGAGCACCTCGCCGACGCCCACGACGCACGCCCGACGTCCGTCTCGGGCAGCCTCGCGAACAGGGCCGCGCTCCGGGAGGAGCTCGCCGCGGTCGACGCCGACGTCTTCCTCGTGGAGCTGAAGGCCGCGGCCGTCGACGTCGTCGTCGAGGAGGCGGCCCGCCGCGGCGCCCGGGTCGTCGTCGCCGCGAACGACGTCGTCCCGCTGCCGGGCGAGCCCTCGCCCGAGGTCGAGCTCGAGCGCCTCGCCGCCGAGGCCTCGCTCCGCGTCGCGGAGACGGTCGGATGAGCGAGCGCCGCTACCTGGCCCCGCTCCCGCTCGGCGGCGACGAGGGGCCGCCCTGGTCGAAGGGGCTGATGGCCCGGGCGCTCGCAGCGACCGGGCTGAGCGTCACGCGCGCGTACGACCTCGCGCGGCGGGCCGACGCCGACCTCGCGGAGCGGGGGAGCGACCGCGTCGACCTCGACCGGCTCGGCGAGTTGGCCGCGGACGTCCTCGGCGAGGACGAGGCCGGCCGCACGATGCGCCGGCTTCGGCGGCTCCACGCGCTGCACGGGCTCGACGTTCCGGTCATCCTGCTGATCGGCGGCGCGACCGGCACGGGGAAGTCGACGATCGCGACCGAGGCGGCGCACCGGCTCGGGATCACCCGCGTCACGTCGACGGACTTCATCCGCCAGACGATGCGGGCGTTCTTCTCGCCGGCCTTCATGCCCTCGGTGCACTACTCGAGCTTCGAGGCGGCCCTCGCGCTGACGAAGGCGGAGGAGGACGAGGCCGGCGACGCGCGCCTGCTCGGCTTCCTCGACCAGACGCGCAACGTGCTCGTCGGCGTCGAGGCTGCGATCGAGCGCTCGCTGAAGGAGGGCTGGTCGATGGTGCTCGAGGGCGTCCACCTCGTGCCCGGCATGGTCGAGATGCGGCACGGGGATGCGATCGTCGTCCACTGCGTGCTCGCGATCGAGGACGAGGACCTCCACCGCAGCCACTTCTGGGTGCGCGACCACGCGACCGACGGGCTGCGGCCGCTCGAGAAGTACCTCGACGGCATGCCCGAGATCCGCCTGATCCAGGACTCGCTGATCGAGCGCGCGCGACGGTGCGACGTGCCGGTCATCGTCAACTCGTCGCTCGACCAGGCGATGGGAGAGGTTCTCGATCTCGTGCTCTCGACCGCCGACAGGCTCGTCCGCGCTTAGAGTCGCACGATGGCCGACTGCCTCTGCACCCGGTACGCCCGGGCGACCGAGTGGGCGGCGCTCGCGGGCGCCCGCTGGCTCGGGCGGGCGGACGAGGAGGCCGCGGAGGAGGCGGCTGCGAGCGGGATGAAGGCGGCGCTCGAGGAGCTCCCGATCGAGGGCACGATCGTGCTCGGCGCCAGGACGGGCGAGTCGCTGCTCCCCGGCGGTGCGGTCGGCGCCGGCGGGGATCGGGTCGACCTCGCGCTCGACCCGATCGAGGGGAGGGGCGTGGTCGCGCGCGGCGGCGTCGGCGCGATGGCCATGCTCGCCGTCGCCCCCGAGGGCGAGCTCCGGCGCCTGCCCGACATGTACATGCGCACGATCGCGGTCGGGCCGCGCGCCCGCGAGGTGATCGACCTCGACCGTCCCGTCGCCGAGAACGTCCAGCAGGTCGCGGCGAGCTTCGGCCGTCAACCGCTCGACATCACCGCGCTCGTGCTCGACCGCCCGCGGCACCACGACCTGATCGAGGAGCTCCGGAGCGCGGGCACGCGCATCAAGCTGATCGGCGACGGCACGGTCACGGCGTCGATCTCCGCGGCGATCCGCGGGACGAACGACCACCTCGCGATCGGGATCGGCGGCACACGCCAGGCGGTCCTGACCGCAGCCGCGCTCCGCTGCCTCGGCGGCGGCATGCAGGCCCAGCTCTGGCCGACGACGCGGTCGCAGATCGAGGCGGCGCGCGAGGTGGGGATCGAGGACGTGACCCACGTCTTCACCGAGGAGGACCTCGCCACGGGGGACGTGATCTTCGTCGCCACCGGCGTCACGAACGGCGATCTGCTCCGCGGCGTGCGGTTCATGGCCGACTCGGCCCGGACGCACTCCCTGATCATGTGCATGCGCTGCAACTGGGTGCGGTTCGACGACGGCATCCACTTCTTCGCCCGCGAGCGGCGCGAGGAAGTCCGCCTGCTCGGCTAACGGCTCGCCGGGCTCACGGCTCGGCCGGGAGCCACGCTCAGAGGTAGTGGTCGGTCGCGGCCGACGAGTAGCCGAAGTCCCGCTCCGCGCAGATCGGGCAGAAGACGCCCACGCAGGACGGCTCGACGCCGTCCGGGTCCTCGCCGAGGAAGGCCGCCCAGCCTGCGGCGTGCTCGTTGCTCGAGCAGCCGCACTCCTCGCAGACCAGCTGACGCGCGCTCATCTCCCGTGCCCATCCAACTCGGGTGGGCGGGCTCGCGCAACCCGTGCCGTCGCGGCGCGCAACCTTCGTTTCCCAGGCGTCCGAGGGCCCGGATCCCGTCCGATCGGCTGATACGCTCGAGTCTCACTCGACAGCTCCTCCTACCGCCGTGACCCGTACCCGAGCCATTGCGCCGGGTCGAGCCGGGAAGAAGAGGTGGAAGGTCGATCCTCGTAGTGCTCCAACCGGCCAAGGTCGCCCCCGCCCCCGCGGAGGTCGACGCGCCGCCGGTCGACGCGTGACGCCTCCGTCGCGGTAGGCCCGAACGCGATGTCCTTCGACGACAACGAGCTGCTCGACTTCGACTCGAGCACGCTGAACGTCAGCAAGGCAGGCGACGCCCGTCGGCTGTTGCGTGAGCACGGCGACGTCTTCCGCGCCCAGCTGGTCGCGGCGCGATGGCTCGAGAAGCAGCGCCACAAGCGCAGGCAGACGCAACAGACGCGTCCCGGCGAATGGCCCAGCGCCCACGACGCCGGCTGGGACGAAGCCATGAAGGACCTCGTCCAGTACCTCCGCCAGGGCGATTTCCTCCCCGGCGGTCGCTTCTACGACGACGAGGCGAAGGAACGCTTCCGCGCGTAGAGCGTCGGCGCCGCGCCGTCGGTGCGCCTGCTAGCCCGAGCGCAGGCCCGCCTGATCGGGCGCATCCTCGGCAGACTCGACGCCGGGAGCGTCCTCGTGGGGGTACGACGAATCAGCGCCCGGCTCGAGCGTCCCCAGCTTCCGGGCTTCCTTCTTCGCCTGCTTCCGCGCGCGCTTCTCCAGCCGCGCCCGTTCACGATCTCGTTTCGCGTGGGTCAACTGCGGCTTCGATCGGGCCATTCGCGTCCTCCTCGTTCGCTCAGGGTGTACGTGCTTGCCCGCTCCGGGCCGTGCCGTGGCGAAGCTCGAAC
>DASTKY010000080.1:0-5697 GCA_035715495.1 Gaiella sp.
GGCGTCGCCGTCGGCGACTTCTCGGGCGATGGGCTCGAAGACCTGCTCGTGACGAACTCGCGCGGCCAGCTGCACGCCGCCTATGAGGGCTCCCCGGGCGGACCGTACGCCGACGCGCGCCCCGCCTTCGCGCGCGCGCTCGGGCAGGAGAGCACCGGCTGGGGGGCGACGTGGGCCGACCTCGACCTCGACGGCGACCTCGAGCTCGCGATGGCGAACGGCGCGATTCCCGTCCTGAGCCTGGCCCGCGATGCCGAGCGGGTCCGGCTCGCGACCGTCGACGGCGACGAGGTCGAGCCGCTCACCGCGGGCGCGGTCGCGCCGCGGAACGGGCGCGGCCTCGCGGCGGCCGACTACGACAACGACGGCGACCTCGACCTCGCCGTCGGCTCGATCGGCGGAAGGCTCCAGCTCCTGCGGAACGACGGCGCCTCGGGTCACTGGCTCGAGGTCGCCGGCCTCGAGCCCGGGGCGACGGTCGAGGCGACGCTCGCGGGCGGGAAGCGGGTCGTGCGACGCCTCTTCGCCGGCTCGAGCTACCTCTCGTCGGAGGACCCGCGCGTCCACCTCGGGCTCGGCGACGCCGCCCGCGTCGAGCGCCTCGTCGTGCGCCATCCGGGCGGCCGCGTGACCACGCTCCGCGACGTCGCCGCCGACCGGCTCGTCACGGTGCGAGTGCCCGGCTGAGCGCCGGCGCGCGGGCCGTCAGCCGCCCCAGCCCGGCTCTCGCCCGGCGGCGCCGAGCGTCTCGAGCACGACCTCGATCAGCCGGCTCGACGAGAGGACGTGCTCGCGGGCGAGCGCCCGCGCCGCGCTCGCGCTCCCCGCGGCGATCGTCTCCCGGATCGCGCGATGCTGGAGGTCGTTCTTCGCGTACAGCTCGTCCAGCTCCGCCCGCGCGCTCCACACCCGGTCGCCGAGGAACGTGCGCCGGGCGCTCTTCGCGATGCGCTCGACGAGCGGCACGTCCGCGACGCGGTAGATCACGTCGTGGAACGCGTAGTTCGCCTGCATCCACTCGACGAAGAGCCCGGCGTCGCGCGGTGCCTGGCTGCGCGCGTGGCCGCGGAGCTCGAGGGTCAGCTCGCCGAACCGCCGCTCGATCGCGTCGAGCTCGGCGAGGTCGGCGGGCGTCATCTTCGGCGTCGCGATCTCGGTCGCGAGCGCCTCGAGCTCCGCGCGCACGAGGAACGCCTCGCGCAGCTCGTGCGCCGTGATCGACCGGACGCGCACGCCGCGGTTCGGCTCGAACGAGACGAGCCCGAGCGCCGCCAGCCGCCGCAGGGCCTCCCGCACCGGGGTCCGGCTGACGTCGAACCGCTCGGAGAGCGACTCCTGGCGCAGCACGGCGCCGGGGGCGATGGCGCCGCTCACGATCTCGTCCTCGAGCGCGCGGGCGATGTCGTCGGCCTTCGTGGAGAGCGTGGACACGCCCAGAGAGTCTACGTCGTGTCCATTCGTAGCCATTCTTGGATCCAAGATAGCCAATAAATGCCGGTTGACAGGCAGAAATTGTCTATCTAGGATCCAGTATCGTCATTTCTGGATCCGAAAGGACTGCGCAACGACCGAGCTCCCGACCGTGACCCGCCCGTACGACGAGACCGCGGTCGAGCGCCTGCGGGGCTCCGTCCGGATCGAGCACACCCTGGCGCGCCTCGGCGCGGAGCGCCTGCGGACGCTGCTCGCGGAGCGCGAGTGGGTGCCCGCGCTCGGCGCGCTGACCGGCGGCCAGGCCGTGCAGATGGTCAAGGCCGGCCTCGAGGCGATCTACCTCTCCGGCTGGCAGGTCGCGGCCGACGCGAACCTGTCGGGGAGCACGTACCCCGACCAGAGCCTCTACCCCGCGAACTCGGGGCCTGCGCTCGCGCGCCGGATCAACGCGGCGCTCCTTCGCGCCGACCAGATCGCGCACGCCGAGGGCGACGCGGAGACGTACTGGCTCGCGCCGATCGTCGCCGACGCGGAGGCCGGGTTCGGTGGGCCGTTGAACGCCTTCGAGCTGATGAAGTCGTACATCGAGGCGGGTGCCGCGGCCGTCCACTTCGAGGACCAGCTCTCGTCCGAGAAGAAGTGCGGGCACCTCGGCGGCAAGGTGCTCATCCCGACGAGCCAGTTCGTCCGGACGCTCGTCGCCGCGCGGCTCGCGGCGGACGTGCTCGACGTGCCGACGTTGATCGTCGCCCGCACGGACGCGCTCTCGGCGTCCCTCCTGACGAGCGACATCGACGAGGCCGACCACGAGCTCTGCACGGGCGAGCGCACGGCGGAGGGCTTCTTCCGCGTCCGCGACGGGCTCGAGGCGGCGATCGCCCGCGGGCTCGCCTACGCCCCCTACGCCGACCTCGTCTGGTGCGAGACCTCGACGCCCGACCTCGAGGAGGCGGAGCAGTTCGCGGCCGCGATCCACGAGCGGCATCCGGGCAAGCTCCTCGCCTACAACTGCTCGCCGTCGTTCAACTGGCGCAAGCATCTGAGCGACACGCAGATCGCCGGCTTCCAGCGCGACCTCGCGGCGATGGGCTACCGGTTCCAGTTCATCACGCTCGCGGGCTTCCACGCCCTCAACCTCTCGATGTTCGAGCTGGCGCGCGGCTACCGGGACGATGCGATGAGCGCCTACGTCACGGTGCAGGAGCGCGAGTTCGAGCTCGAGGACGAGGGCTACACGGCGACCCGCCACCAGCGCGAGGTCGGCGCCGGCTACTTCGACCGCGTGATGGAGGCCGTCACCGACGGCACGTCGTCCACCCTGGCCCTCACCGGGTCGACCGAGGAGCAGCAGTTCCACGAGGAGAGGAGCGCCGCCTGATGACCCCCACCCTGATCCGCGAGAAGGCCGTGAAGCCGGCGCCGCCCCGCCGCGAGAGCCGGCAGCGCTCGACCGAGCCGATCGCCACGCGGGCCGAACTGGCCGAGTGCACCTGCCCGGAGCACTGCGAGCGCGACCACGACGACGAGTGAGGTCGACTCTGGGAGAATCGCCGGCATGAGCGAAGCCGACGTCCTCACCCCCGAGTCGACCGAGTTCCTCACGGACCTCCAGCGGGAGTTCGGCGACCGACGCCGCGAGCTGCTCGCGCGCCGCGTGGAGCGGCTCGGGCGGCTCGCCGACGGCGAGCTGCCGGACTTCCTGCCCGAGACGGCCGACGTGCGGGCGGGCGACTGGCGGATCGCGCCGTTCCCGGACGAGATCGCCGACCGCCGCGTCGAGATCACCGGGCCGGTCGACCGGAAGATGGTGATCAACGCCCTCAACTCGGGCGCCCGCGTGTTCATGGCCGACTTCGAGGACGCGAACTCGCCGACGTGGGAGAACTGCATCGACGGCCAGCGGAACCTCACGGACGCGCTCGAGCGGACGATCGAGCTCGACACCGGCGAGAAGCGCTACGCGCTCGGCCCGGATCCCGCGGTGCTCTTCGTGCGGCCGCGCGGCTGGCACCTCGAGGAGCGTCACTTCGAGGTCGACGGCGAGCCGATCTCCGGCTCGCTCTTCGACTTCGGGCTCTACTTCCTCCGCAACCACGGGCGGAACGGGCGGTACTTCTACCTGCCGAAGCTCGAGTCGCACCTCGAGGCGCGGCTCTGGAACGACGTCTTCACCTGGGCGGAGGCGCGGCTCGGCGTCGCCCACGGGACGATCAAGGCGACCGTCCTGATCGAGACGATCCTCGCCGCGTTCGAGATGGACGAGATCCTCCACGAGCTGCGCGACCACTCGGCCGGCCTCAACGCAGGCCGCTGGGACTACATCTTCAGCGTCATCAAGAAGCTCGGCCACCGGCCGGAGTTCGTGCTGCCCGACCGGGCCTCCGTGACGATGGCGGTGCCGTTCATGCGCGCGTACTGCGAGCTGCTCGTGAAGACGTGCCACCGCCGCGGCGCCCACGCGATGGGCGGCATGGCGGCGTTCATCCCGTCCCGGCGCGATCCCGAGGTGAACGCGATCGCGCTCGAGAAGGTGCGGGAGGACAAGGACCGCGAGGCCTCCCAGGGCTTCGACGGCACGTGGGTCGCGCACCCCGACCTCGTCCCGGTCGCGCTCGAGTCGTTCGACCGCGTCCTCGGCGACCGGCCGAACCAGATCGACCGGCAGCGCGACGACGTCGCGGTCGGCGCGAGCGAGCTGCTCGACGTCGCGGCGACGCCCGGCGACGTCACGGAGGAGGGCCTCCGCTCGAACGTCTCGGTCGGGATCCAGTACCTCGCCGCGTGGCTGCGCGGCTCCGGCGCGGTCGCGATCAACAACCTGATGGAGGACGCCGCCACGGCCGAGATCTCCCGGTCGCAGATCTGGCAGTGGCTGCGCCACGAGCGCTTCGACGACGACGCCGTCCGGCGGGTCGTCGACGAGGAGGTCGAGAAGCTCGGCGACGACTACGGCGAGGCCCGCGCGCTCTTCGAGCGCATCGCGACCGAGCGCGACTACGTCGAGTTCCTGACGCTCCCCGCGTACGACCGCCTGGTCGCCGCCGAGCGCGTCTGACGCCGTCGTCGTGCGCATCGCGGTCGTCGGCGCGGGGGCGATGGGCTCCGTCTACGCGGCGCTGCTCGCGGCCGCCGGCAACGACGTGCTCGTCGTCGACGCGTGGGAGGAGCACGTCGCGGCGATCCACGAGCACGGGCTCCGGGTCGAGGGGGCGAGCGGAGACCGCGTCGTCGCGCTCGACGCGACGACCGCCGCCGACCCCGCGGCCGGGCCGGTCGACCTCCTCGTCCTCGCGACGAAGGCGATGGACGTGCGCGCGGCCGCGGAGGGAGCGCGCCCGCTCGTCGGCGCCGGGACGCTCGTCCTTCCGATCCAGAACGGCCTCGGATCGGCCGACGCCGTCGCGGAGATCCTCGGCGGCGACGTCGTCGCGGTCGGCGTCGCCGAGGGGTTCGGCGCCTCGATCGTCGGCCCCGGGCACGCGCACCACCACGGCATGGCGCTCGTCCGCCTCGGCGAGCGGCACGGGCCGGTGACCCCACGCATCGAGGAGCTCGCCGAGCTCTGGCGCGCCGCGGGCTTCACCGTGGAGACGTACGACGACGTCGATCTGCTCGTCTGGCAGAAGGTCGTCTGCAACGTCACCTTCAGCGGCACGTGCGCGCTGCTCGACCTGACGATCGGCGAGGTCCTCGCCGACCCGGACGCGTGGCGCGTCGCCTCCGCCTGCGGCACGGAGGCGCACGCGGTCGCCCTCGCCTCGGGCGTCGACCTCGGGATCGACGACCCCGTCGCCTACGTCGCCGCCTTCGGCGAGCGGATCGCCGGCGCACGCCCGTCGCTCGCGCTCGACCTGCGCGCCGGGCGGCGAACCGAGATCGACGTGCTCAACGGCGCGATCGCCGACCGCGCGCCCGGCGTCGGCGTCGAGGCGCCGGTGAACGCGGTCGTCGCCGACCTCGTGCGCGCCCGCGAGCGGCTCGCCGCCGCCGCGTAGCCGGCTAGCGCGAGAGGAACTCCTCGACGGCCGCGGCGGTCGGCTCGAAGTCGTCCCAGAGCACGGAGTGCCCGCCCGGGACGGGGAGCGACTGGAGGTGGACGAGCCGGGGGACGCGGACGGGGATCCACGACTGCGCCCCGATCACGACGAGCGTCGGGCACGACGGCCACGGCGGTGCGGGCGATGCCATCTCGCTCCAGGCGGCGATCACCGAGGCGGGCGAGAACCGCCAGCGCCACCGGCCGTCGTCGCCCTGGTCGAGGAA
>DASTKY010000081.1:0-2278 GCA_035715495.1 Gaiella sp.
GTGTCGACGCCCTCGTCGACCCAGTGGATCGTCGCGGCCGTCTCGGGGACGCCGGCGGCGAGCACGTCCTCGATCGGGTGGGCGCCCGGGAAGGCGGGCAGCGGCGCCGAGTGCGTGTTGACGACCTGGCGGCCGAAGACCTCGAAGAACCGCGGCCGGAGGACGTGCATGTAGCCCGCGAGCACCACGAGCTCGACGCCGCGATCGCGGAGCCACCGCGCGAGCGCCTCGTCGCGCTCCTCGCGGCCCGCGTAGGCGTCGGCCTCGAAGACGCCCGTCGGGATCCCGGCCGCCTCGGCCCGCGCGAGCGCGTGGACGCCGGCCCGGTTGGACGCGACGGCCGCGATCGGCAGGCGGGCGTCGATCAGGGCCTGGAGGTTCGTCCCCTCCCCGCTGACGAGGACGCCGATCATGCATCCGCCCATTCGACGCCCTCGACGCCCGCCTCAAGCCGCCCGATCACGCGGTCGTCCGCGCTGACGTCGGCGGCGGGGACGACGGCGCAGTAGCCGACGCCGAGGTTGAAGACGCGCCGCAGCTCGTCGTCGGGGACGCCCTCGGCGGCGAGCCAGGCGAAGACCGGCGGGCGCTCCCACGCGCCGGGGTCGAGCACGGCGCCGACGCCGTCGGGCAGCACCCGCGCGAGGTTGCCGGTGATCCCGCCGCCCGTCACGTGGGCGAGCGCGCGGACGTCGGCACGGGCACGGAGCGCCCGCACCTGGTCGAGGTAGCAGCGCGTCGGCGGGAGCACGAGCTCGGCGTCGAAGGGGCCGTCCCCGACGATCTCGCGGACGAGCGAGAAGCCGTTCGCGTGGATCCCGGCGGAGGCGAGGCCGACGACGGCGTCGCCCGCGGCTGCGCGCGAGCCGTCGATCAGGTCGCGGCGGTCGACGAGCCCGACCACCGTCCCGCAGAAGTCGAGCTCCTCCTCGCGGTAGATGCCCGGCAGTTCGGCCGTCTCCCCGCCGAGGATCGCGCAGCCGGCGGTGCGGCAGACGTCGGCGGCGCCCTCGACGAGCTCGGCGACCTGCTCGGGGTCGATCGTCCCGGCGGCGACGTAGTCGAGGAAGAAGAGCGGCTCGGCGCCCGTCGTCAGCACGTCGTTGATCCCGTGCGCGGCGAGGTCCGCGCCGCACCAGCGGAGCTTCCCCGCCCGGCGGGCGAGCACGAGCTTCGAGCCGACCGAGTCGGTCGACGCTGCGAGCACGCGCCGGTCGTCGAGCGCGAAGAGCCCCGCGAACGCGCCGAACGAGCCGAGCACGCCGTCCGTCCGGGTCGACGCGACGGCGGCGCGGAGCCGCTCCACCACGGCGTCGGCAGTGGCGAGCGAGACCCCGGCGGCGGCGTACGTCCTCGGCCCGGACATTCGGGGCGAGCCTACCGCGTGCGTCGGGCGCCGACCGGCCGCCGCACTACCGTGCGGCCGCCTCGAAGCGCAGCTTCGCGACCCCGGCGCCGTTCGGGACGTCCGTGGGGTACGACCGGGTGAAGCAGGCGCGGCAGACGCCCTCCTCGGGCAGCCGCGTCGCCCACTGCATCCCGTCGAGCGAGAGGTAGTGGAGGCTCGTCGCGCCGACGTGATCGCGCATCTCGTCGACCGACCGGTGGGCCGCGGCGAGCTCGGCCTCGTCGGCCATGTCGATCCCGTAGAAGCACGGCGAGACGACCGGCGGCGACGAGATGCGCACGTGCACCTCGGCCGCACCTGCGTCGAAGAGCATCTCGACGAGCGCCCGCATCGTGTTGCCGCGGACGATCGAGTCGTCGACGATCACGAGCCGCCGGCCGGCGATCTCGTCGAGCGGGTTGAACTTCAGCCGGATCCCCTGCCGACGCAGCTCCTGGTCGGGCTGGATGAAGGTGCGGCCGACGTACCGGTTCTTGATCAACCCCTCCTCGTACGGGATCCCGGAGCCCTTCGCGTACCCGATCGCGGCCGGCGTGCCGGAGTCGGGGATCGGCATCACGAGGTCGGCCTCGACCGGCGCCTCCTCGGCGAGCCGCTCGCCCATCCGCACCCGCGCGGCGTGGACGCCGACCCCGCCGAGCGACGAGTCGGGCCGGGCGAAGTAGACGTGCTCGAAGATGCAGGCGGCGTCGCGGGCGCGCGGCACGGCCTGCGCGTGGTGGCAGCCGTCGTCGTCGATCCAGACGACCTCGCCGGGCAGCACGTCGCGCACCATCTCGGCCCCGACGAGGTCGAGCGCACACGTCTCGGAGGCGAGCACGTAGTCGTCGCCGATGCGGCCGAGCGTCAGGGGGCGGATGCCGAGCGGGT
>DASTKY010000082.1:0-3788 GCA_035715495.1 Gaiella sp.
GCCGGTCGCCCAGGCGAGGCGCCACGTTTCACGAGTCGGCGAGAGGGAGATTGCGGTCGCCGGGCCCTGCTCGAGCCGGAACGAGATCGAGGTGCCGGCGCCGTGGTCGCCCGGATAGTGGTCGTTCGGCTCGACGACGACCGGTTGGCCCGGGTCGGCCCACGCGGGGTCGCCCTCGCCGCCCGCAGCGAGCAGCATCAGGCCGGTCTCGCGCTCGGGTGTGTAGAACTCGCAGTAGAGGGCCCGGCCGGAGAGGCCGCGGGCGACGACGAGCGCGAGCGCGGTCGGCAGGTCGCCCGTGCACGAGACCGGGATGCCGCCGGCGGTGAGGAGCGAGGCGCCGAGGCACGCGGTGATCCCGACCGCGGGGTTCCAGCGGAGCATCTCGGAGTGGCAGTTGACCGTCGCGGCGACGGCGTCCGCCGAGCGCGCGAGGTCGTGGAGGGCGAGCGCCAGGCGCATGCTGCGACCGTCGGCCGGCCCCTCGTGCCGCGTCCAGCCCCGCGCGTCGAGGTCGGCGAGCCCGGCCTCGACCCGCTCCGCGTCGACGGCCGCGAAGGCGTCGTTCAGCTCCTCGACGGCGACGGCGTGCTCGGTGACGCCGAGCCGCGCGAGCTCGGCGGCGGTCGACTCGACGTCGAGGTAGCCGGGGATCCACGCGCCGACCCGCAGCAGCGTCGCGTCGCGCAGCGCCGACGCGACGGCGGCGGCCCGCACGGTCCGCACGAGGCGAGCGGCGTCCCCGGCGTCCGAGGGCGAGGCGGTCACCGTCGCGAACGGCCTCGACTCGCGCACGAGCGCGTTCGCCAGCATGACGGCGGCCACCTGCGACGAGTTGACCGTCGCCTGCGACTGCGTCAGCCCGTCGGGCAGCCGGTCGATCGTGGGGCCGTTCCAGATCACGAGCGGCGCGTCGACGTCGGCGAGCGCGTGCGCCACGTAGCTCGGCGGCGCGGCCATCGAGGGCGCGAACACGACCACGTCGGGCGCGGCCTCCCGCAGGAGCGCGTTCGCGCGCTCGCCGTCCGCGTCCGAGGCGAGCGTCCCCGCGTCGACCACGTCGAAGTCGCGGGCGAGCAGCTCGGCGTACCCCCGGGCGGTCGCCTCGCGGTCCTGCCGGAACCCGGGCGGCATCTGCTTCTCGAAGAGCGGGAAGTAGCACGAGACGACGCCGACCTTCGGGCGGCTGCCGGCCGGGTCGGGGGAGCCCGCCGTCACGCGCCGACCCGGGCGCCGGTCGCCGCGGAGCCGACGAGGCGCGCGTACTTCGCGAGGACGCCGGTCGGGTAGCGCGGCGGCGGGTGCTCGACCGCTGCGAGCCTGGTCGCGACCTCGTCGTCCGGGAGGTCGACGTGGAGCCGGTTGGCCTCCGCGTCGATCTCGACGACGTCGCCGTCGCGGAGGATCGCGAGCGGCCCGTCCGCGGCGGCCTCCGGCGAGATGTGCCCGACCGAGATGCCCTGCGTGCCGCCGCCGAAGCGGCCGTCCGTGAGGAGCGCCGTCTGCTCGACGAGTCCTGCCCCGACGATGGCGGAGGTGAGATGCGTCATCTCGGGCATGCCCGGGCCGCCCTTCGGCCCCTGGTAGCGCACGACCACCACGTCGCCCGCCACGATGCGGCCGTCCGAGACGGCCTGGAACGCCTCCTGCTCGCTGTCGAAGACCTTCGCCGGGCCGCGGTGCCGGTTCGCGGCCTGGTTGGCGACCTTGATCACGGCGCCCTCCGGCGCGAGGTTCCCCCAGAGGACGGCGTAGCCGCCGGTCGCCTTCACGGGCTCGGCGACGGTGTGCAGGACGGGCGTCTGCGGCTCCGGGGAGCGCCCTGCGTCGGCGAGCGTCTCGCCGATCGTCCGCCCCGTGACGGTCAGGGCGTCGCCGTCGAGCAGGCCGGCGTCGAGGAGCTCCCGCATCACGACCGGCACCCCGCCCTCGACGTGGAGGTCCTGCATCATGAACCGGCCGGCCGGGCGCATCTCCGCGATCTGCGGCGTCCGGCGCGAGATCCGGTCGATGTCGGCGAGCCCGAAGTCGATGCCGGCCTCGCCCGCGAGCGCGGGGACGTGGAGGCATGCGTTCGTCGAGCCGCCGAGCGCGGCGGCCACGGCCATCGCGTTCTCGAACGACGCCTTGGTCAGGATCGTCGAGGGACGGCGGTCGTGCTCGAGCGCGTCGACGAGCGCCGCGGCCGCCTGCCGGACGATCGTCTCGCGCGCGGGGTCCTCGGCCGCCGGCGAGGCCATCCCGGGGACGGTCAGCCCGAGCGCCTCCGAGATGCTCGCCATCGTGTTGGCGGTGTACATGCTCGCGCACGACCCCTTGCCCGGCAGCGCGACGCACTCGAGCTCGGTCAGCTCGTCGAGGGTCATCCTCCCGGTCGCCTGCGCGCCGATCGCCTCGTAGACGTCCTGGATCGACACGTCGCGGCCGCGGAAGCACCCGGGCCTGATCGACCCGCCGTACGCGAAGACCGACGGCAGGTCGAGCCGGATCATGGCCATCATCATCCCGGGGAGGGTCTTGTCGCACCCTGCGATCGTCATCAGCCCGTCCATGCGCTCCGCGTGGACGACGAGCTCGACGGAGTCCGCGATCCAGTCGCGCGAGGGCAGCGACGCCCGCATCCCCTCGGTTCCCATCGCGATCCCGTCGGAGACGGAGATCGTGTGGAAGAGGAGCGGCAGCACCCGCAGCGACCTCAGCTCGTCGCCGGCCGCGACCGCGAGCTCGTCGAGGTGCATGTTGCACGGCGTCACCCGGTTCCACGTCGCGCCGACGCCGACCTGCGGCAGCTGCAGGTCCTCCGTCGTCCAGCCCATCGCCCGCAGCATCGAGCGGGCGGCCGCCTGCGCCGGCCCACCCGTCACCTCGAGGCTCCGGCGTCTCCCACGATCCAGGCTCATCAGTCCTCCTCGACGATCACGTGCTCCTCCGAGAAATGGACCTCGACCGAGGCCGCGAACTCGTCGCGCGTGCGCGCGAGGCCCTCGGCGAGGGCGGGGTCGGCGAAGGCGCGCTCGGCGTCCGCACGGCTGTCGAACGACGTGATCGCGATCCCGTCGTAGGGCGCGCCCTCGTCGAGGACGTGGATCACGTAGCCGCGGAGGCCCGGCAGGCGCTTCGCGAGCTCGACGTGCTCGCCGGTCCACGCGGCGAGGAACGCCTCACGGGTGAGGTCGGGGCGCCTGCGCACGAGGCTGAAGCGCCGGATCACGAGCCCTCCCCACCGCCCTCGGGCGCCGTGGAGTAGCGGCGGGCGACGTCGAGCATGTGCTCCTGCGCCAGGCGGGCAGCCCGGCCGACGTCCGAGGCGGCGAGCGCCTCGACGATCTCGCGGTGCTGGGCGAGCGAGCACGCCGCCGTCTCCGGCAGCGAGTAGACCGCGTAGGCGCTCGTGCGGCTCGCGTCGACGAGGCCCTCGATCAGGCTGCGCAGCGCCGTGTTCTGCGTGTACGAGCCGAGCGTGCGGTGGAACGCCGCGTCGCCGTCGGCCGCCGCGACCGCGTCGCCGCGCTCCAGGGCCTCGCTCTGCCCGCGGAGCGCCGCGGACGCCTCGCGCGCGGCGTCGAGCGCGTCCCACTGCGACATGGAGGCGATCGCGTGCGCCTCGAGGACGGAGCGGATCTCGTCGACCTCGAGGATCTCGGGCGCGTGCTGGTGGAGCCATGCCGCGACGAGCGTCCGGCTGCGCTCGGACGAGCCGCCCGCGGCGACCCAGCGTCCCCGCGTGCCGCGGGTCTCGAGCACTCCCAGGGCCTCGAGGCTCGAGAGGGCCTCCCGCAGGACGGTGC
>DASTKY010000083.1:0-2805 GCA_035715495.1 Gaiella sp.
CAGGCGCGGCGGGAGATGGCCGAGCACGACGTTCGCATCGGTCACGGTCGGCTCCGCTCCGCCGCGCCCGTACGACGCGGGACCGGGGTCGGCGCCCGCCGACTGCGGCCCGACGCGAAGGGCCTTGGTCAGCTCCGGCACGTGGGCGATCGAGCCGCCGCCGGCGCCCACGGTGTGGACGTTGACCGACGGCACCTTGATCCGGTGGTGGCTGATCGAGGTCTCGCGGCCGATCGTCGGCTCGCCGTTCTGGCAGAGCGCGACGTCGGTCGACGTCCCGCCCATGTCGAACGTGAGGATGTCGTCGAAGCCCGCCTTCCGGGCGACGTACAGCGCGCCCGCGACCCCGCCGGACGGCCCGGAGAGGATCCCGTAGATCGGGTTCCGCGCCGCCTCGGTCGTCGTCATCAGGCCCGCGTCGGAGCGGAGGATGTTGACGTCGCCCGTCGCGCCGATCGCCTTCAGCTCCTTCTGGAGGCCGTCGATGTAGGTCGCGACCTTGGGGCGCACGTACGAGTTCATGCAGGCGGTCAGCGTCCGCTCGTACTCGCGGAACTCGGGCAGGACGTGCGCCGAGAGCGTGACCGGGAAGCCCGGGTAGAGGCGCTCGACGATCTCGCCGATCCGCTCCTCGTGCGCCGGGTTGACGTACGAGTTGATCAGGCCGACCGTGAGCGACTCGACGCCCGACTCGACGAGGTCGCGAACGATCCCCTCGACCTGCGCCTCGTCGACCTCGACGACGGTCTCGCCCCGCGGCCCCATCCGCTCGACCGCCTCGCGCGTGTCGGCGAGCGAGGCCGGCGGGTCGGGCTTCTCCATGATGATCCACCCGGCCAGCGGCCCCGGCGTCTGCGAGCGCGCGAGGTGGAGGATCTGCGCGAAGCCCTGCGTGGTGATCAGCCCGACGCGCGCGCCCTTCGACTCGAGCACCGCGTTCGTCGCCACCGTGGTGCCGTGGAGGATGTTCTGGAGGTCGCCGACCGCGACGCCCGACTCCTCGCAGATCCGGCGGACGCCGACCAGCACGCCCTGTGACGGGTCGGCCGGCGTCGACGGCGTCTTCACCCGGTACTGGGTGCCGGACCCGTCGTCACCGACCAAGAAGAGATCGGTGAACGTCCCTCCCACGTCGACCCCCAGCCTGAATGCCATCCGTTCCCTCCGTCGTCAATGAGCCGCGACCGGCGCGAACACGCCGGCCTTGTAGACCTGCCCCTCGAGCGGCCGGCCGAGCCGGCCCTCGAGCCATGCCGCGACCTCGACCAGCCGGTCGAGGTCGATCCCCGTCTCGATCCCCTCTCCGTGGAGCAGGTAGACGAGGTCCTCCGTGGCGATGTTCCCCGTCGCGCGCGGCGCGAAGGGGCACCCGCCGATGCCGCCGATCGACGCGTCCAGCACCGTCGCCCCCGCCTCGAGCGCGACGAGCGCGTTCGCGTAGCCCGTGCTCCGGGTGTTGTGCAGGTGGACGCCGATCGGGACGCCGAGCGCGAGGCCCTCGCCCACGAGGTGCCGCGCCTGGCGCGGGACCCCGACGCCGACCGTGTCGGCGAAGACGACCTCGTCCACGCCCGCCGCGACGAACCGCGCGGCGAGGTCGAGCACGCGCCCGGGGTCGACCGCGCCCTCGAAGGGGCAGCCGAACGAGGTGCCGAGCGTCACGGTCGTGCGGATCCCGTCGGCCTTCGCACGCTCCACGACCCGCTCGCCCTGGACGACCGAGTCCTCGGTCGAGGTGCCCGAGTTGCGCTGGTTGAACGTCTCGCTGACGGCGAAGGCGTAGTGCGCCTCGGTCAAGGTCGTCGTCGCGAACCGGTCGTAGCCGCGCTCGTTGAGGACGAGCCCCGCGTACGTGACGCCCGGCTCCGGGTGGATCGCGGCGACGACCTCCTCGGCGCCGGCCATCTGCGGTACCCGCCCCGGGTGGACGAAGCTGACGGCCTCGATCCGCGGCAGCCCGCAGGCGGCCAGCCGGTCGACGAGCTCCGCACGGACGGCGGGCTCGAGCGTGACCGCGTCGTTCTGCAGCCCGTCGCGCGGGCCGACGTCGCAGATCGTCACCGCGGCGCTCAGATCACGCCCTCCTCGCGCAGGGAGGTCAGCTCGTCGTCGCCGAGCCCGATGAGCCCGCCGTACACCTCGTCGTTGTGGCTCCCCTCCTCCCACGTCGCCGACCAGCGCACGCCGCCGGGCGTCCGCGTCAGCTTCGGGACGACTCCGGGGCCGACGTAGGGGCCGAACTCCGGGTCGACGTGCTCGACCAGCATCTCGCGCTCCCGGAACTGCGGGTCCTCGAAGATGTCCGCGATCGTGTAGATCGGTCCGCAGATCACGCCCGCCTCGTTGAGGACGCGGTCGATCTCCTTCGCGTCGCGCTCGAGCGCCCAGTCGGCGATCAGGCCCTCGATCTCGTCCTGGTTCTCGCCGCGCGCGTTGTGGGTCGAGAAGCGCTCGTCGTCGGCGAGCTCCGGCCGGCCCATCGCGCCGCAGAGGCGCCGGAACACGTTGTCGGCGTTCGCCGCGATCACCATCCACGTCCCGTCGCGCGACCTGAAGATGTTCGATGGGGCGATGCCCTTGAGGTTCGTCCCCGACGGGCCGCGCACGATCCCCAGGCGGTCGTATTCGGGCACCGTGCTCTCGAGGAGCGCGAACGACGCCTCCATCAGCGACACGTCGACGACCTGTCCCAGCCCGCCGCCGCCCACGTCGCGCCAGTAGATCGCGGCGAGGATCCCCTGCATGGCGAACATCCCCGCGAGCGAGTCGCCGAGCGAGAGGTGCATCCGCGGCGGCGCCTCGCCC
>DASTKY010000084.1:0-3993 GCA_035715495.1 Gaiella sp.
TCGGCCCGGTCGAACTGCCGCAGGTCGATCAGGACGTTCGCGAGCACGACCGTGATCCGGAAGCTGCTCACCGGGTCGTCGTCGCGCAGGAGGCTTCGCTCGAGGAGCGCGAGGGCGGCCGCGAGATCGCCGTTCGTCGCGTACGCGTGCGCGAGCGCCTCGACCGCGGCCGGGTCGACCGGCGTGGCCTCGTCGGTCAGCGTCTCGAGCCGCTCGAGGAGCTCGATCGCCGTCCGCACCTCGCCGCGCGCGAGGGCGAGCTGCGCGAGACCGAGCAGGGCGCCGCGTCGGACCGACCGCGGCTGCGAGCCCGTCGAGAGCTCGCCGAACGCCGCCTCGGCCGCCTCGAGGTCGCCGAGCCGCTGCGCGAGCTGCGCGTCGGCGAGCGCGAGCTCGGCCGCCGAACCGGCGTCCTCCATCCCCGTGGCCAGGTAGTCCGCGCTGACGCCGAGCCGCGCGCCGAGCTGCCGCAGCAGCTGGAGCGACGGGACGCGTGCGCCCGCCTCGATCCGAGAGACGTACGCCGCCGTGCAGCCCGCGAAGGCGAGGTCGCGCTGCAGCAGCCCCTGCTCGACCCGCAGGGCCCGCACGCGGGCGCCGACAGCTGCCGCGCTGTCGACGTGGCTTGTCTTTTGTTTGCTCATCCGACCCCCCGGTTAGCCTTTTGTCCCGTCAGGCGCCTGACGTGTCGTCACCTCGACAAGGGAGATGTGACCATGCGTCAGATCGTTGTTGCATCCGCAGTTGTCGCCATGGCGGTCTGCACCCTGCTGATCACAGGGCTCACCGCATCCAACGGGCCCGTCTGGCCCTGAGCGGATCCTAGATGCAAGGGACGGCGTGCGACAACGTCCGGCGACGGTCGCACGCCACGAGCGGGGATTCGATCGGTGACCGGCCGCACGCGTGGCCGGTCGCCGAGACCCTCGGCCGACGGTCGCGTGTTTCCTTTGATCTGACTCGGGTTATGCTCGACGCAGCACTGGCGTCACGCGGAGGGCGGAAGCTGCGGACAGGATCGAAGCGGGCGACCGGGCGCGGGCGGGCGACGCGGCCGGAACCGACGGGAGGCGGGGCTCCGGGTCCCGGTCTGCGATGAGCGTCATCGCCCCCGTCGAGCCATCGGTGCTGCGCGAGGCCGCCCAGCGCGTCCTCCACGACGAGCCTGCCCCGCGGAGCCACACGACGCTCGCCGTCCAGAACGGCGAATGCGAGGCACGGCTGGTGCTCGGGAACGTCGGGGTGCTCTGCGGCCTCGACGCCGCGGCGGCGGTCTTCGAGGCCGTCGACCCGTCGGTCGCCTTCCAGCCCCTCGCGTGGGACGGCGCCCCGATCGGCAAGACGGGGACACCCGTCGCGGTCGTCCACGGCAGCGCGGCGAGCCTCCTCGCCGCCGAGCATGCCGTCGTGAGCCTCGTGGGGCGGCTCTCGGGGATCGCGACCCATACGCGGCACTACGTGGACGCGGTGAAGCACACGCGCGCGCTGATCCTCGATCCAAGCTCCCCGCACACCGAGCTGCAGGCGCTGGAGCGCTATGCGGTGCGCTGCGGCGGCGGCCACACGCGACGCCCCCACCTGCTCGAGCCGGTCCTCATCACGCGGAACCACGTGCACCTCGCCGGCGGCATCCCGGCCGCGGTCGAGTACGCGCGCCAGCAGCTCACGGCCCCGCTCCCGATCCAGCTCGAGGCGTACACGCAGGACGAGGCGAGAGGCGGGCTCGACGCGAAGGTCGACGCGCTGCTCCTGCACGACATGCCGACGAAGTCGATCAACCAGGTCGTGAGCCGCGCCCCGGACACGGTCTGGCTCGAGGCGACGGGGCCGTTCACCCCGCGGAACATCAAGCCGGTCGCCCACACGGGCGTCCACGCGATCACCCTCCCGACCATCACGCACACGGCCGCGAGCGTGGAGGCCGGGCTCACGTTCGTCTGACCGTCACGGGGCGCGCCGCCCTCGCGCGGCGCAGTACCGTGTGCCGTCGTGGCAGGCGTGGTGGACGCGCGGGGAGGCGGACGGCGATGGTGACGGCGGAGGAGATCGGCACGGTCACGATCTTCGCGGGCCTCGAGCTCGACGAGCGCGAGCGGCTCGCGCGCGCGGCCGCGGACATCACGCTCGACCAGGGCGAGTACGCGGCGCACCCCGGCGCGGAGCGCGCGCTCTTCGGGCTGCTCGACGGCCGGATCGAGGCGGTGCAGCTCGTCGACGGGATCGAGCGGATCGTCGGCGCGCGGCACCCGGGCGACGTCTTCGGCGAGGTGCCGATCACCCTCGGCACCGTCTTCCCCGTCGGCTTCCGGGCGGCCGCGCGCGCCCGGGTCTTCCGGATCGAGGCCCGCGACTACCACCGCGTCGCCGCCGTCGCCCCCGACGTCGCGGCCGAAGTCGGCCGCCTCGCCGCGCACCGGATCAGCGGCGCCGCCGGGCTCTCGGGGCTCGCGGCCGCGCCGCCGCCGCCCCGCGCCGTCGTCCTCGGCCACCGCCTCGACGCGAGCTGCACCGAGCTACGCCGCTTCCTCGACCGGAACCACGTCGTGCACCGCTGGGTCACGCCCGACCAGCCCGATGCCGTCGAGCAGTGGGGCGGCGCGCTGCCCGGCGAGGACGAGCTGCCGTCGGTCCGCGTCCTGGGAGACGACACCGTCGTCAAGCCGCACCTCCGCCAGGTGGCGGGGATGCTCGGGCTCGACGCCCACGCGGTGCTCCGCCCCCAGCTGCGCCGCGTCGCGGAGCTGCTCGAGCTCGGGACCGAGGCGAGCCGGCCGGAGTACGACGTCGTCGTCGTGGGCGCCGGCCCGGCCGGCCTCGCGGCGGCCGTCTACGGCGCCTCCGAGGGCCTCGACCTGCTCGTGATCGAGCGCGAGGCGCCCGGCGGCCAGGCCGGCACCTCCTCGCGGATCGAGAACTACCTCGGCTTCGCGGACGGCGTCTCGGGCGACGAGCTCGCCGGCCGGGCGCTGAAGCAGGCCCGCCGCCTCGGAGCCGAGATCGTCGTGACGCGCTCGATCACGCGGATCGACACCGCCACGCGCGAGCTGCACCTCGACGCGGGCGACGTCATCCGCGGCCGGACGGTCATCCTGGCGTGCGGCGTCACGTGGCGGCGACTCGCGATCGAGGGCTTCGACCGCCTCCAGGGGAAGGGGATCTTCTACGGCGCCGCGCGCAGCGAGGCATCCAACGTCCACGGGCTCGACGTCCACATCGTCGGCGCCGGCAACTCCGCCGGGCAGGCGGCGATGTTCTTCTCGACCTACGCCCGGAGCGTCAGCATCCTCTGCCGCGGCGAGGGGCTGCAGAAGAGCATGTCGCGGTACCTGATCGACCAGCTGGCGAGCCGGGACAACATCCGGGTGGTGCCCCGCACGGAGATCGTCGCCGCGCACGGGGACGACGCGCTCGAGGCGATCGACGTGCACGACGTCGCCGCCGGCGCGACGTCGAGGGTCGACTCCGGCGGGGTCTTCATCTTCATCGGCGCCGACGCGGAGACCGAGTGGCTGCCGCCCGAGATCGCGCTCGACCCGAACGGCTTCGTGCTCACGGGCGCGGACGTGCGGGCCTCCGGCGGCTGGGAGCTCGACCGCGATCCGTACCTGCTCGAGACGAGCGTCCCGGGGATCTTCGCGTGCGGCGACGTCCGCTTCGGGCCCGTGAAGCGCGTCGCAGCCGCGGTCGGCGAGGGCAGCATGGCCATCGCCTTCGTGCACCAGTTCCTCCGTGACGCCGCGGCGCAGCGCGCCTAGTCGCCGGGGAGCCGGGAGTACACGGCGAGGTCGGTGCGGCGCCCGTCCTTGAAGTGCATCGAGCGGAGCACGCCGTCCCGCACGAACCCGAGCCTCTCCGCGACCCGGAGCGACGGCTCGTTGACGACGTCGATCCGCAGCTCGACCCGGGCGACGCCCAGCGCGCCGAGGCACCAGTCGGTGAGGAGGCCGATCGCCCGCACCGCGATCCCGCGGCAGCGGGCGGCCGGAGCCACGA
>DASTKY010000085.1:0-3353 GCA_035715495.1 Gaiella sp.
GCGGGCGCCGCGCCCGCCTGACGTGCGCCTCACCCTCGTCCGCAACGCCACCCTGCTGCTCGAGCGCGACGGGCGCCGTCTGCTCGTCGACCCGATGCTCGACCCCGCCGGCGCGCGGCCGCCGGTCGAGAGCACGCCGAACCAGCGCCCCAACCCGCTCGTCGACCTGCCCCTCCCCGCCGCCGAGGTGGTGGACGGGCTCGACGCGGTCGTCGTCACGCACCTCCACCGCGACCACTTCGACGACACGGCGGCCGAGCTCCTCCCGCGCGACGTGCCCGTCTTCTGCCAGCCGGAGGACGCGGCCGCGCTCGCCGCGCACGGCCTCGCCGCGACCCCGGTCGCAACCGAGCTCGACTGGGAGGGGATCCGACTCGTGCGGACGCCCGCCCGGCACGGCGAAGGGGAGACGGGCGACGCGCTCGGGCCGGTCAGCGGCTTCGTGCTCGGCGACCTCTACGTCGCGGGCGACACGATCTGGTGCCCCGAGGTGGCGGCGGTGCTCGAGGAGCACCGGCCGCTGGTCGTCGTCGCGAACGGAAGCGGTGCGCGGTTCCTCGAGAGCGGGCCGATCGTGATGACCGCGGCGCAGGTCGCCGAGGTCGCCGCCCGCGTGCCGCTCGTCGTCGTCTGCCACCTCGAGGCGATCAACCACTGCCTCGAGACGCGGGCCGAGACGCGCGCTGCGGTTCCGGCCGCGCTCGTCCCCGAGGACGGCGAGACGATCGACCTCGACGCCGCGCTCGCCGGTCGCGTCAGCTGACCGCCTGCGCCGCCAGCCTTCCCGCGAGCTCGGCGACGCTCCGGCGCAGCTCGTCCGGCGTCCGGATGGTGAACGCGCAGCCGAGCCCGGCAAGGACCCCGGCCATCCAGTCGAGCGAGTCGACGCGCATGCGGAGCCGTGTGCCGCCGTCCTCGGCCTCGAGCTCCGCGAGCGCGCTCGGGACGCGGTAGGCGGCGCTGTCGAGCGGCAGGTCGAGGAGCACCTCGACCTGCCAGCCCCACGGCACGCCCGCGAGCGAGCGGCTGACGTACTGGACGGGGTCGAACCCCTCCGGGGCGGGCTGCGCCGCCTCGGCGGTCGACCGCGTCCCCGTCATGCGGTCGATGCGGAGCGTCCGCAGGTCGTCGCGGAGGTGGTCGTGCGCGGCGAGGTACCAGCGGCCCGCGTGGACGACGAGCCCGTACGGGCTCAGCTCGCGGCGGGTGCGCTCCCCGGAGAAGGCGCGATAGCCCGTCCGCACGCGGATCCCGCGCCGCACGGCCTCGGCGAGCAGCAGGACGGTGTCGCTCGCCACCGGCGCGCCGGCGCGCGGCGCGGTCGTGAACCCGAGCGTCGCCTCGAGCGCCTCGACCCGGCGGCGCAGGGGGTCCGGCAGGACGCGGTGGAGCTTCTCGAGCGCCCCGTCGACGGACGCCTCCTCGCTCGCGAGCCCCTGGCGGCGGGCGGCGATCAGCCCGAGGACGACGACGACCGCCTCGTCGCCCGAGAGCATCAGCGGCGGCAGGCGGTACCCGGGGCGGACGCGGTAGCCCCCGCCGACGCCGCGCTGGCCCTCGACCGGGATCCCGAGGTCCTGGAGGGCGGCGACGTACCTGCGCACCGTCCGGGCGTCGATCGCGAGGTGGTCGGAGATCTCCCGGCCGGTCGTGAGCGGCCGCGCCTGGAGCAGCTCGAGGAGCTCGAGGAGCCGTGCGGTCGGGGTCTGCACGGGCGGGATCGTCGCACGTATAGAGGGCAAGATCCGCCCTATTTATCTCCTAGGCTCGTTGCACGCAAGCGAACGGGAGGCGATTCGATGACCGAGACCGCGCAGCTCGAGTCGACGGCGAGGGACTTCGACTTCTGGCACGGCACCTGGCACGTCCGCAACCGCCGGCTCAAGCGCCGTCTCGCGGGGGCGGACGACTGGGAGGAGTTCGAGGCGACGGCGACCGTGCGGCAGATCCTCGACGGGCTGGGGAACGAGGACGAGTTCCGCACCGACCACGACGGCGGGTTCGTGGGGATGTCGTTCCGGTTCTTCGACCCGGCGAAGCGCCGCTGGTCGATCTACTGGGCCGACAGCCGCAGGCCGGGCGAGCTCGATCCGCCGCTCCATGGCGTCTTCGCCGGCGACGTCGGCCTCTTCCACGGCGAGGACGTCCACAAGGGACGGCCGGTGCTCGTCCGCTTCACGTGGTCGGGCGTCACGACCGAGACGCCCCGCTGGGAGCAGGCGTTCTCCGACGACGGGGGCAGGACGTGGGAGACGAACTGGGTGATGGACTTCATCCGCGCCGAGGAGGACGCGTGAGCGTCCTCGAGCGACACGGCGTGGACGCCGCCTACGAGCACGCCGCCAAGGTCGCCGCCGTCGGGCCGAGCCTCGCGCTCGGCGACACGCTGCTCAAGTGGTACGAGATCGCTCCGGCAGACGACCCGATCGAGCCGTCGCTCTCCGACCTGGCCCGGCTCGGGCTGGCGGACGCGTGCCGGCTCGGGGAGCTCCGCCTCGACGGCGGGCTCGGGTTCGTCGTCCTCCACCGGTGCGGCGAGGGGTTCCACTTCCTCCTGGTCGCGACGTGGCAGAACGCGAACGAGCTCTGGGAGACCGTCTGGGCGAAGGACGACGCCGGCGACCCCGAGTTCCACCCCTGGCCGCTCGACGGCACGCACCGGCCGACGTTCTGCGTCTGGGAGCTCGGCGTCGTCGCGCACGAGCGCCTCGCCTGGACGCGGTTCCTCCGCTCGCGGAGGGACGGCGACGCACGGCACGCGTACCTGCGCGACACGTACGAGGGGGAGGTGTGAGGCGCCGCGCGGCGCGCGGGCCGCCGGTCGCGGCGCCGGGCACGGGCCGTGCGACCGGCGGCCCCGCGGGTGCCGCGCGACTGGAACACTTAGGGCGTGAGCATCGACGCTCCCGACACGCCCGACACGCAGCCGGTCGAGACCCAGGAATGGCTCGAGTCCGTCGACGCCGTCGTCGGCTCCGACGGGCGCGACCGGATGTCGTACCTCCTCGACCGCGTCGTCGACCACGCGCAGGACCTGGGCGTCCGGACGATCGCGGGGATCGACACGCCGTACGTCAACACGATCCCGCCCGAGGACGAGCCGGAGCTGCCCGGCGACCCGGAGCTCGAGCGCCTGGCGACCGCCCTCGTGCGCTGGAACGCGATCGCGATCGTGCTCCAGGCGAACGCGGAGTCGACCGAGCTGGGCGGCCACATCGCGAGCTACCAGTCCGCCGAGACGCTCTACGAGATCGGTTTCAACCACTTCTGGCGCGCACGCACGGACGACCACGTGGGCGACCTGGTCTACCTCCAGGGCCACTCGTCGCCGGGGATCTACGCGCGCGCGTTCC
>DASTKY010000086.1:0-3521 GCA_035715495.1 Gaiella sp.
CATGCCCGAGGACGCGCCGCAGACGATCGCAGTCCGGCCTGAGAGCCCGAGATCCATGGCGCCGAAGGCTACCCGGGGAGGTGTTCAGGCCCGGTGAAGTGCGCGGGCTACGCGGTCGTCGTGAGGACGCCCACGACCTCGCGCACGGCCGCAGCCGACTCGCGGAGCATCTTCTTCTCCGCCGCGCTCAGCTTGAGCTTCACGATCTCCTCGACCCCCGCGGCGCCGAGCCGGACCGGGACGCCCATGTAGAGGCCGTCGACGCCGTACTCGCCCTCGAGGAGCGCGGTGCACGGCAGGACGCGCTTCTGGTCGAGGCAGATCGAGTCGACCATCTGTGCGGCCGCCGCGCCCGGCGCGTACCACGCCGAGGTGCCGAGCAGGCCGACGAGCTCGCCGCCGCCCTTGCGGGTGCGGTCGACCATCTTCGAGATCTTGCCCCTGGTCGTCAGCTGCTCCAGCGGGACGCCGCCGACCGTCGTCGCCGAGACGACGGGGACCATCTGGTCGCCGTGGCCGCCCAGCACCATGGCCTGCACGTCCTTCACCGAGGAGCCGGTCTCCCACGCGATGAACGCGGAGAAGCGGGCCGTGTCGAGGATCCCGGCCATGCCGACCACGCGCTCCTTCGGGAAGCCGGAGACGGCGTGCGCGACGTGGCACATCGCGTCGAGGGGGTTCGAGACGACGACGATCACGCTCTTGGGCGAGCGGCGGACGACGTCCTTCGTCACCGCGGCGACGATCGCCTCGTTCGTCTGGACGAGGTCGTCGCGGCTCATCCCGGGCGAGCGGGGCTTGCCGGCGGTGATCACGACGACGTCGGAGCCCTTCGTCTCGTCGTAGGCCTGGCTCCCGACGATCGTCGGCTCGTAGCCCGTGACGGACGCCATCTGGTTCATGTCGAGCGCCTTGCCCGCCGCGAAGTTCGGGACGATGTCGACGAGCACGACGTCGGCGTAGTCGCTCCGCGCCACCTCGAGGGCGCAGGTCGCGCCGACGTTGCCCGCACCGATGACGGTGACCTTCTTCCTTCCGTTCACGTTCGTCCTTTCGTGGAGGTCAGCGGCGCGCCGTCAGGCGCCGAGCCGCTCGATGATCGCGTCTGCGTACTCGGAGGTGCCGACCGCGGAGGGGTCGTCACGCGTCGGCTTCAGGTCGTAGGTGACGCGGTCGCCGTCCGCGATCACGCCGGCGACGGCGGCCTCGAGCCGCTGCGCCGCGTCGCGCTCCCCGAGGTGCTCGAGCATGAGCTTCCCGGAGAGGATCATCGCGGTCGGGTTGACGCGGTTCTGCCCCTTGTACTTGGGCGCCGACCCGTGGGTCGCCTCGAAGACCGCGGCCTCGGTGCCGATGTTGGCGCCGGGCGCGACGCCGAGCCCGCCGACGAGGCCCGCGGTGAGGTCGCTGACGATGTCGCCGTAGAGGTTCGGCAGGACGAGCACGTCGAACTCCTCGGGCCGCTGGACGAGGCCCATGCACAGCGCGTCGACCAGGGTCTCCCAGGCCTCGATCTCGGGGTAGTCGGGGGCGACCTCGCGGAACACCGCGAGGAAGAGGCCGTCGGTGTGCTTCATGATGTTCGCCTTCGTGATGCACGACACGCGGCGGCGCCCGTTGGCGCGCGCGTAGTCGAACGCGAAGCGGATGATGCGCTCCGAGCCCTCGGGGCTGAGCGGCTTGACCGAGATCCCGGAGCTCCCGAGGATCTGCTTCTGCTGGCGGGCGTTGAGGAAGTCGATCACCGCGTGCGCGTCGTCGGTGCCCGCCTCGAACTCGATCCCGGCGTACAGGTCCTCCGTGTTCTCGCGGACGACGACGAGGTCGACGTCCTCGTAGCGGGAGCGCACGCCCGGGTACGTCTTGCACGGGCGGACGCACGCGTAGAGGCCGAGCTCGTGGCGCAGCGCGACGTTCACGGAGCGGAACCCGGTGCCGATCGGCGTCGTGATCGGGCCCTTCAGCGCGACGCCGTTCCGCTTCACCGAGTCGAGCGTGTCCTGGGGCAGCGGCGTCCCCGCCTCCTCCATCACGTCGACCCCCGCCTCCTTGACCTCCCAGTCGAAGGAGACGCCGGTCGCCTCGAGGACGCGACGCGTCGCCTCGGTCAGCTCGGGCCCCGTCCCGTCCCCGGGGATCAGTGTCACGGCGTACGACATCCGGCGGGAGGATAGTGGGAGAGCGAGGATCGCCGGTCAGGTACCGTCCGAATCTCTGCCGGCCTCGACGAAAGGAGTGCGATGAGCGACTTCAAGCCGGGTCTCGAAGGCGTCGTCGCCGTCGAGACCGAGATTGCCGAGCCCGACCGCGACGGCGGTGCGCTCCGCTACCGGGGCATCGACATCGAGGAGCTCGTCGGGACGTACCCGTACGAGAACGTCTGGGGCCTCCTGGTCGACGACGACCTCGACTCCGTCATGCCGGGCCCGGAGCCGTACGAGCCGGCGGGGCTGACGGGCAACGCGCCCGCCGACCTGCAGGCCGAGACCGCCCGGCTCTCGGGCGTCTGGGGCCTGGGGAAGCTCAACGAGATCTCGGACGAGCAGGCGCGCGAGGACCTGGGCCGGCTGTCGGGCCAGATGATGTCGATCGTCGCGCGCTCGGCCCGGCTCGCGGACGGCGACACCGATCCCGTCCCGGACGACGTCGTCGCCCGCGGCACCACGGCCGCCGAGAAGTTCCTCCTGCGCTGGCGGGGCGAGGCCGACCCGCGGCACGTCAAGGCGATCGACACCTACTGGATCTGCACGGCCGAGCACGGCCTCAACGCCTCGACCTTCACGGCGCGCGTCACGGCCTCGACCGGCGCCGACTGCGGCGCCGCGCTCTCGTCGGCCGTCGGTGCGCTGTCCGGCCCGCTGCACGGCGGCGCGCCGGCGTACGTGAAGCCGATGCTCGAGGAGGTGGCCGCCCTCGGCGACGCAGAGGCCTGGGTGCGCGACGCCCTCGAGCAGAAGAAGCGGATCATGGGCTTCGGCCACCGCGTCTACCGCGCCGAGGACCCGCGCTCGCGCCTCCTGAAGCGCGTGGCCAACGAGCTCGGCTCCGAGCACATCGAGGTCGCCGAGGAGCTCGAGCGGGTCGCCCTGGCGGCGCTCCAGGAGCGCTCGCCGGACCGCGTGCTCGCGACGAACGTCGAGTACTACTCGGCGGTCGTGCTCGACATCGCGGAGATCCCGCCGCCGCTCGCCCCGGCGATGTTCGCCTGCTCCCGGGTCGCCGGGTGGTCGGCGCACATCCTCGAGCAGAAGCGGACGGGTCGGCTGTTCCGGCCTGCCGCGCGCTACGTCGGGCCCGCCGAGCGGTCGCTCTCGACCGTCTAGTGACGCTCGCCGAGGCCGCCGCCCGCGCAGAGGAGCTGGCCCGCACGCCCGGGAACGAGCGGGAGCTCGCAACCCTGCGCGCGCAGTGGGACGACGAGCTCGAGGCCGCGGCGCGGAACCCCGACTACCGGCTCCGCGGGGTCGCCTACCGGGCGATCGCCCAGTTCCGGTACCGGCAGAAGCTCGAGCTGCTCCGCC
>DASTKY010000087.1:0-12631 GCA_035715495.1 Gaiella sp.
GAGGGCCTCGGCCAGCTCTCGGGGATCCTCCCGCCGTGGGTCGCCGCAGACGGCCCCGAGGCCGCGCTCGCGCACCTCCGCGACCCCGAGTCGAGGCGGCGGCTCCGGACGGAGTGCGACCGCTACTGGCGCTTCGTGCACAAGGGCGAGTGGGACCGCGTCCGCCTCCAGGAGAGCGCCCAGCACCCCGAGTGGGACGGGCTCTCGTTCGCGCAGATCGCCGACCTCCGGAAGGCCGACCCGTGGGACTGCTTCTTCGACGTCCTCGCCGACGCGGGCACCGCGTACGAGAGCGTCCTGGTCGTCGGCACGCTCTTCACCGACGAGCACCTCGCCGAGATGATCTCGCATCCGCTCTTCTGCCTCGGCGTCGACACGTTCACGGTGACCCGCGAGGGGCCGCTGGCCGACGTCCTGCGGCACCCGCTCGGCTACGCGGGGCACGTGCACTACCTCACCCACCACGTGCGGGAGAACGGCACGCTGCGCCTCGAGGAGGCGATCCGCAAGATGACGAGCATGCCGGCGGCCCACTTCGGCCTCTGGGACCGGGGCCTCCTGCGCGCAGGCTACGCCGCCGACGTCGTCGTCCTCGACTACGAGGCGCTCGACGACGTGTCCACGACGGACGATCCGCACCACTACGCGCGCGGGGTCGAGCACGTGCTCGTGAACGGCACGGTCGTCGTCGACGACGGCGAGCACACCGGCGCGAGGCCGGGCCGGCACCTGCTGCGCTCGTGATCGACCTCCGCTCCGATCTCTGCTCGGTGCCGACGAGCGAGATGTGGGAGGCGATGCAGGGGGCCGAGCTCGGCTGGGCGAGCGTCGGGGAGGACCGGTCGGTGAACGAGCTCTGCGAGCGCGTCGCCGAGCTGCTTGGGAAGCCCGCGGCGCTCTGGGTGCCGACGTGCGGGATGGCGAACCTCGTCGCGCTGCTGACGTTCTGCGAGCCGGGCGACCAGGTCGTGCTCGAGTCGGCCTCCCACGTCCTCACGTCGGAGGCGATGGGGATCGTCGAGCTCGCGCGACTCGAGCCGGCGGCGGTCTGGGCGGCGGACGGGCGGATGGACCCGGCAGCCGTGGAGGAGGTGATCGCCGAGCGTCGCGCCGCGTTGCTCGTCCTCGAGAACACCCACACGCGGGCCGGCGGCACGACCCTCTCGCCGGAGCTGACGGACGCCCTGGCGGCCGCGGCCAAGCGGCACGACTGCCGCGTCCACGTCGACGGCGCGCGGCTCGTGAACGCGGCCGTGGCGCTCGACGTCCCGCTCGCCGCGCTCGCCGCGCCGGCGAACTCCGTCGTCATGTCCCTCAACAAGGGCCTCTCGGCGCCGTTCGGAGCCGTGCTGGCCGGGAGCGAGGCGGTCGCGGGCCGCGCCCGGACGATGCTGCACCGCCTCGGCGGCGCGAGCGTGCACCGCGCCGGGATCGCCGCCGCGGCCGGCCTCGTGGCGCTGGACACGATGGTCGACCGCATCGCCGACGACCACCGGCGGGCGCGCGAGCTGGCCGGCGGGCTCGCGGCGATCGAGGGGATCGAGCTGCGCCCCGACGTGATCGAGACGAACATCGTCCTCGCCGACGTGACCGGCACGGGCCTCGCGCCCGACGAGTTCCTCGCGCTGCTGGACGCCGCCGGCGTGCGGGCGTTCGAGCGCGACACGTCCCGGGTCCGCTTCGTCACGCACCGCCTGATCGGCGACGCCGACGTGGAGCGCGCCGTGGCCGTCGTGGCCGAGACGGTCGAGCGTCACGCCGTGCCCCCCGTCGAGCTCCCCGAGATCGACGACTCGTGGGAGTCCGAGCTCGACGATCCGCCGGACGACTAGCGCGTGGTGGGCCGCAGCGGCTCGAGGGCGGCCGCCGCCGCCTCGATCGACTCCTCGAGGCAGCCCGGCGCGTACGGCGACTGCTGCTCCTGGTAGCGCCCGGAGCCGTACGTCTCGCGCGGCGGCAGGTAGCCGACGCCGCCGTTCGTCGTCATCAGCACGAAGACGGGCGTCCCGGCGAAGCGCCGTCGCAGCTCCTGCTGGAAGACGGAGTACGGCTCGTTCGGCACCGCCAGGAGGAGCGCCTCGCCCAGGCGCCACGCCCAGATCGGCATGCGGTGCACCGGCTCGTCGCCCAGCGCGAGCCGGAGGAGCTCCCGTCGCATCGCCTTCTCTCGCTCCTGCGGCGAGTCGGGGCTCGAGCTCGAGAGGCTCTCGACGACGCCGAGGTCTTCCTTGCGCGCGAGGTCGACGCCCGTGAGCACGGCCTCGAGGCGGCCCGCCGCGGCGAGCTGCTCCGGCTCGCACGGCCGGTAGCCCCAGGTGCCGAGGTTCGCGCCCGACGCGACGATCCCCGTGTAGACGAACCGGGTGCCCGGCGGCGGCAGCGCCTCGATCGCGGCCGCGGCTGCGTGGCCGAGCTGGCGGCCGTTCCGATCGGCGACCGCCGGGTCGCCGACGTAGTCGTCGCGCGGGGCCAGCTCGCCCGAGGTGCCCTGCAGGAAGAGCGCGGGCGCGCCGAACGCCTGCTCCAGCACCTCGCGGGCGGCGCCCACGTAGTCCGGCGAGAGGAGCCTGTTCTCCCAGGCGAGCGTCGTCGGATGGCACGCGTAGTTGAAGAGCGTCGCCAGCGTCCGGCCGTCCGCGGCGGTGACGCGCGCGACGAGGAGCGTGTCGTCCGCCGGCCCGCCCGGGTTGTAGCCGCAGGCCCACCGGCCCTCCTCGCCGTCCCAGAAGTCGCGGTTGGCGGCGAGGCCGCAGCGCCCGTGACCGTAGTTCACGAACGCCTCGGTCGCCCCGGCCTGCGCCTCGGCCACGGCGTCGGAGACCTCCGCGGTGAGCCGTTCGAGGTAGGGCGCGAGGAGCTCGGTGCCCTCCCTGCCCTCCAGCCGCGAGTTGGTGTTGGCGCCCGCGTGCGTGTGCGACAGCTGAACCAGCACCTCGGCCTCGCCGAGCCCGGCGCGCTCCCGGACGGCCCTCCGGACCGCGAGCTCGTCGGGGGCGTACGGGAACCAGCCGACGTCGAGCGCGACCAGGGCCAGCGTCGGCCCGTCGCCCGCGAGCGGCGAGAAGACCGCGGCCGTCGCCGTCAGCGGCCGGTGGACGCCCTCCGCGACGTCGTGCGTCGCCGCTCCCCACGAGCGGCTGTAGATGCCGACGGGCGGGGTGACGTCGCGTCGCGCGACGCCGAAGGCACAGTGGGTGGTGCTGAAGGTCTGCTCGGCGGCGGTCATGCCTCTACCTCCCGGGTCGTCTGTCGGACGGAAGTCTCGCGGCGGCCGGCGAGGAGGACCGTCGCTCCGACCGCGACGACGACCAGCGCCGCCGCGCCGGCGAACGCGAAGGCCAGGCGCGTGCCCCCGTGTGCCGTCAGCCAGCCCGCGATCAGGCCGCCGAGCGGCGCGCCGCCCATGAACGCGAAGAAGTAGAGGCTCGCCGCGCGCCCCCGGAGATGCTCGGGCGCGGCGAGCTGCAGCGTCGCGAGCGCGCTCGACCCCCAGAGGATGTAGCAGATGCCCGCGGCGAAGAGGAGCGCGCACACGGCGGGCAGGGAGTCCTGCGGGGCGAGGAGGAGCTGGAGCGCGCCGAAGCCGAGCGCGCCGCCGAGGACGAGCACCATCCGCGCCTTCCCGACCGCGGCGAGGATCAGCGCGCCGCACAGGGCCCCGCAGCCGAAGACCGAGGCGATCAGCCCGAAGGTCCCGGCGCCCTCGTCGAGCGTCAGCCGCGCGACGAGCGGGAGCAGCACGTCGAAGTTGAACGAGAACGTGCTGACGAGGAGGACGGTGAAGAACGTCACCGCGACCCTGCGCGAGCCGACGGCGAACCGGAGCGCCTCGCCGACGCCGGCGAGCACGCCGTGGCGCGGCGCGGTGTGGGGCGGCCTCGGCCCGAGCCGGATCGCCAGGAGCGCGCAGATCACGACGGCGTAGCTCGCCGCGTTGAGACCGAACGCGACGCCGGACCCGACCGTCGCGACGACGAGGCCGCCGAGCGCGGGGCCGACGATGCGCGCGGTCGTCCCGAGGCTGGAGCTCAGCGCGACGGCGTTCGGGAGGTCGTCGCGACCGACGATCTGGAACACGAGCGTGTGCCGCGCGGGCGCGTCCAGCGCGAGCGCGACCCCCTGGACGAGGCCGAGGGCGTAGAGCTGCCACACCGCGACCGCGCCGGTCAGCGCGAGCACGCAGAGCGTGGCCGCCTGCAGGGCGAGGACGGCCTCCAGGCCGATCACCAGCCGGCGGAGGTCGACGCGGTCGGCGAGCGAGCCGCCCACGAGCGCGAGCGCGGTGACCGGGAGGGTCTGCACGAGCGCGAGCGCGCCGACCGCGAGCGGCGAGCCGGTCAGGTCGAGGACGAGCCAGTACGCGGCGATCTGCTGCATCCACGTCCCGATGAACGAGATGCCGTTGCCGGCGAAGTAGAGGCGGTAGTCGCGGTGCCGCCGGAGGCTGCGGAAGGTGCGGTCGCCGAGCGCTGCGAGCGGGACGGCGGGCCGCAAGGACTTACGCGAGCTCGGACCGGTCGATCGGGACGCCGAGCACGAACACGCAGTCCCCCTGCTCGGTGACGGGGATCGCCTTCGTCACCGCGACGACGCCGTCGAGCGGCGCCAGGATCGACTCGGGCGGGCGGTCGGGCCGGTCGACGAACCAGAGCCGGCCGACCGGGTCGCCGGCGGACACCGGGTCGCCGGGCTCGAGCATCGCCTCGAACAGGCCGTCCTCGGGGGAGAGCACGATCGTGTCCGGGTTGCGGCCGTCGAGGATGACCGCGGGCGGGAGGCCGAGCGACGCGCGCGTCTGCACCTCGCCCTCGAGGACGCCGACGTGGCGCAGGACATTGTTGAGCCCGCTCCAGGCGAGCCGGTGCACCGGAGCGGGGACGCGGCCGCCCCCGCCGAGCTCGGTCGTGATCACGAGCTTCCCCTGGTTCTCGGCCTCGACGGGGAGGAGCCCCCTCCCGTTGACGTCGATGTAGAGGAAGTGCCAGTCCGAGAGCCACGCCTCCATCCCCTCGAGCATCGCCGTGCGCTGCACCGGGTCGTCGACGACGTGCATGTGGGAGCACGGGATGAACCACGCGCTCCGGCCGCCGGAGTGCATGTCGATCACGACGTCCGCCAGCGGGAAGAGGACGCGCGTCAGGAAGTCGGCGAGCTGCTCGTTGGGCGGCCCATCGGGGCTGCCCGGGAACGAGCGGTTGAAGTTCGCGCCCGACGGCCAGTTGCGGGTGTTCGCCTTGGACGCCGCGGGCGAGAGCACCGGGACGACGATCACGCGGCCGTTGACCGCCTCCGGCTGCAGCTCCTGCAGCAGCCGCAGGGCCGCGACCTGGCCCTCGTACTCGTCGCCGTGGTTGCCGGCGAGGACGAGGACGGTCGGGCCGTCGCCCCGGGCGATCGACGCGATGTGGACGAAGGTGCTGGCCCAGCCGGCGGTGTTCGTGATCTTCGGGAGCGCCAGACGGCCGATCTGCTTGCCCGGCGCCGCGAGGTCGATGCTGCAGGAGACCGCCGGGTCGGTCACGCGCGCGTCTCGAGGTACCGCTCGACCGCGCCCTCGGTCGCCTCGAGCAGGCGGTCGACGTCGTCCTCCGAGTGCGCGTACGAGAAGTGGCTGCGCTTCAGGTTGAGCGGCAGCTCGAAGATCCCGTCCTTCATCAGCTCGCGGCGGTAGCCGACGAAGAGGTCGACGTCGTTGGTGAGGAGGTCGTCGTAGCTGACGACCGGCCCGTCGAGGAAGTAGCTGACGAAGACAGAGCCGAAGCCGGAGACGACGGCGGGGACGCCGATCCGGTCGTAGAGCTCCTGCAGGCCGGTGCGCGCCCGCTCGCCGAGCCGGAAGACGTGCTCGTGGACGGGCTCGCGCTCGAGCTTCTCGATCGTCGCGAGCGCCGCGGCGCTCGTGGCCGGGTGGCCGTTGAACGTGCCCGCGAAGAACGCCGGACGACCCGGGGTGGTCGAGAACAGGTCCATGAGCTCGGCGTTGCCGCCGAGCGCCGAGACCGGCCAGCCGTTCGCCATCGCCTTGCCGAGCGTCGTGAGGTCCGGCGTGACGCCGGCGACCGCCTGGTAGCCGCCGAGCCCGTGACGGAAGCCCGTGATCACCTCGTCGAAGACGAGCACCGTGCCGTGCTTCGTCGCGAGCTCGCGCAGGCGCTCCAGGAAGCCGGGCTGCGGCAGGACGGCGCCGATGTTGTGGGGGATCGGCTCGAGGATGATCGCCGCCACGTCGTGCGCCTCGAGCGCCCGCTCGACCGCGGCCGCGTCGTTGAACGGGCAGACGATCGTCGCGTCGACGACCTCGGGGAGGATCCCCTGCGACAGCACGTCCTTCGTGCCGACGCGCTCCGCCGGGGAGATCACGTTCATCGCGACCGAGTCGTGCCAGCCGTGGTAGCAGCCCTGGAACTTGATCACGTGCCGCCGTCCGGTCGCCGTGCGCGCCACGCGCAGCGCGTGGAACGTCGCCTCGCTCCCGGTCGCGGTCAGCAGGACCTTGTCGAGCGAGGGGACCGCGGCGACGAGCCGCTCCGCCAGCTCCACCTCGACGCTCGTGACGCCGACGCCCATGAGGTCGACCGAGCGTCCGGTCGCGGCGACGGCCGCGTCGACGTCGGGGGCGGTGTGCCCGAGGAGCGGGGGGCCGAAGGCGGAGTGGTAGTCCGTGAAGACCCGCCCCGTGCCGTCGGTGAACGTCGACCCGCTCGTCGCGGTGATCACGAGCTCCTCGAGCCCCGCGACCTGCCGCTGGCCGCTGTTGACCCCGCCAGGGATGACTGCCGCCGCCCTCGCTGCGAGGTTGAGCTGTGTCTCCGCTGCGGTCGAGCTCATGATCCGTTCCTCCGTCTCGTCGCTCCCCGGATGGATGTCACCCGTCGATTCTGAGGCTCTCGAGCACGTCCTCGTCGAGGTCGACGCCGAGACCCGGCGCCGTCGGCACCGCGACGCAGCCGTCCGCCTCGATCGGCAGGCGCTGAACGGTCAGGCTGGTGTTGATCGGCGTGTCGGCCACGCAGTACTCCTGCCAGATCCCGTCGGGCATGACCGCGTTGCAGTGGAGCGACGCGGCCTTGATGATCCCGCTCTTCCACGCGTGCGGAACGGTGGCGATCCCCTGGGCGTGCGCCAGCTCCGCGATCCGGAGCGTCTCCGTGATGCCGCCGCACCGGGTCACGTCGGGCTGGACGACGTCCACGTGGGCCCGGTCGATCAGCTCCCGGAAGCCCCACCAGGTCACGTCCTGCTCGCCGGCCGTGACCCGGAGGTCGACGGTGTCGGCGAGCTCGGCGTACGCCTCGTACTCGTCGGGCTCGAAGGGCTCCTCGAGCCAGTAGATGCCGAGCTGCTCGTACTCCCGCGCGACCTCGATCGCGAGCTTCGCGTCGGCGACGTAGCCGAGGCCGGCGTCGATCATGATCTCGACGCCGTCCCCGGCCGCCTCCTTGGCGGCGGCCGCGAGCGCGACGTCGTGGCGCGGATCCTGGCCGAGCGGCCCCCAGCCGAGCTTGACCGCGGTGAACCCCTGCTCGCGGAGCTCCGCCACCGCCTCGGTGGTCTCCTCCGTCGTGTCGGGCATCAGGCGCGACGCGTAGGCGCGCACCCGGTCGCGGTGAGGCGTCCCGAGCAGCTCCCAGACGGGCTTGCCCTCCGCCTTGCCCTTGATGTCCCAGAGCGCGATGTCGAGCCCGCTGATCGCGTGGATCGCGATCCCGCGCCGCCCGAAGTAGATGAGGCCGCGGTACATCTTCCGCCAGAGGCGCTCGACGTCGAGCGGGTCCTCGCCGACGAGTGCGTCGCGCAGGCTCGTGGCGACCGCATGCGAGCTCGGGGCCTGGACGAGCGCCCGCACGAGCTCGGGCGAGGAGTCGACCTCGCCGATCCCGGTGATCCCCTCGTCGGTGTGGATCCGGACGACGAGGTCGTCCTGGCTCCCGTCCGCGATGCCGTCGTCCACGATCGCCTGCCGTAGGACGATGGCCTCGACGTCGGTGATCTTCACGTGGGCTCCAGGGCTGGACGGGGGACGGTCGAGGCGGCCTGACCGTGGTGCAGATTGTCGACTATAGCGAAATTGTCAACAATCCCCTAGGATGGCCGCGCAGCCATGACGGGCTCTCCGATCCTCTGCACGATCGACCTCGATGCACCGGGGAAGCAGGTCGGCCAGCTGCAGGTCCCCCGGTCTTCGAACGAGAGCGGCTGGTCGAACCAGTACGTCCCGATCGTCTCCGTCGCCCGCGGCGACGGGCCGACGGCGCTCGTCCTCGGTGGGGTTCACGGCGACGAGCCGGAAGGGCAGGTCGCGGCGCTGAACCTCGCGCGCGAGCTCCTGCCCGAGCAGGTCAACGGGCGCGTGATCGTGATCCCCTGCGTCTCGATCGACGCCTCGCGCGCGTACACGCGCCTCTGGCCGTCGGGGGCGAACATGAACCGCTCGTTCCCCGGCTCGCCGGCGGGGCGGCCCGACGAGCAGCTCGCCCACTTCCTCTCCACCGAGCTCTTTCCCCGCGCAGACGTCGTCGTCGACATGCACAGCGGTGGACGGACCGGGCTGTGCCTGCCGTGGTCGGAGATGCACTGGGTCGACGACCCCGCCCAGCGCGCGCTCATGGTCGAGGGGATGCTCCACTGGAACGCCGACTGGTGCTGCGTCTACATCGACATCGCGGGCACGGGCCTGCTCGTGGGCGAGGCGGAGCGGCAGGGCAAGATCGTCGTCAGCACCGAGCTCGGCGGCGGGGGGCACGTCACCGCCGCGATCCACCGGCTCGCCGCGAGCGGCCTGCGGAACGTCCTCCGGCGCTTCGGCGCGATCGAGGGCGCGCCCGTGACGCGCGCCGACCTCGGGCTGCCCGACTCGACCCTCCTGATGGCGACGGAGGTCGACAACTACCTGCTCGCGCCCGAGTCCGGCCTCTTCGAGACGGTCGTCGACCTCGGCCAGCGGGTGTCGGTCGACGAGCCGGTGGGCCGGATCCACTTCCTCGAGCGCCCGGACCGCGAGCCCGAGACGATCCTGAGCAGGACCGACGGGATCGTCTGCGTGGTCCGCGCGATCGCGACGACCGAGCAGGGCGACAACGTCGTCGTGGTCGCCCGCGAGGCCCACCGGTCGGAGCTCGACTGACGTGCGGCGCTGCCGGGTCGCCGCGACGCAGGTCGACGTCCGGCACGGTGACGTCGAGCACAACCTCGAGACGCACGTCCGCCTGATCGCCGAGACCGCCGAGGCGGGCTGCGACCTCGTCGTCTTCCCCGAGCTGTCGGTGACCGGCCACAACGGCAGCCCCGAGGTGACCCGCGGCGCCGAGCCGGCGGGCGGCCGGATCGCGGAGGTGATCGAGGCCGCGGCGCGCGCCGGGGGCATCATCGTCTCCTACGGGTTCTGCGAGCTCTACCGCGGCACGCACTACAACACGTCGGCGCTCGTCGGCCCCGACGGGCCGATCGGCCTCCAGCGAAAGGTGCACGCCTCGCTCGACGAGTTCCTCCGGTTCCGCCAGGCGTACGCCTGGTCCGTCTTCGACCTCGGCTTCTGCCGGGTCGGCACGGCGATCTGCCACGACAGCGACTTCTTCGAGAGCTGGCGCATCCTCGCCCTGAAGGGCGCCGAGGTCGTGCTGCTGCCGCACGCGAACCGGACGCTCGAGGCGGCCGACGGCTCGCACTCGTTCGACGGCCGCGAGCGCGAGGCCGGCGCGGACGAGCTGCGCCGCGCGCAGGAGGCGCTGCTGGCCGAGCGGCCCGTGCCGGCCCGCCTGCACGACGTCCTCGCCCGGGACAACGGCGTCTTCGCCGTCTTCTCCGACCAGGTCGGCTTCGACGGCCACTCGACGCACGTCGGCGGCGCGTACGTCGTCGCGCCCGACGGCGCGACGATCGCTCGGACGGAGCCGGGCGTCGAGAGTGCGTGGATCGTCGCCGAGCTCGACCCCGAGGTGCTCGAGCGGGTGCGGGAGAGCCCCGCGTTCCCGCTCCGCAAGCGGCGCCCCGAGGCGTACGAGGAACTGACGATGCGATCGTGAGAGAGAAGGAGGACCGGTGAGCGAGCTCAGGGCCGGCGTCGCGCGCGCCGACATCACACCCCCGTGCGGCCTGCCGCACGGCTGCTGGGCGCTTCGCACGGGCGTCGCGGAGGGGACCCACGACCCGCTTCTCGCGCAGGCGCTCGTGCTCGACGACGGCGCGACCCCGCTCGCGATCGTCGCGCTCGACCTCGTCTTCGCGGGCGCCGACCTCACGGCGGCGGTCCGCGAGCGCGTCGCGGCGCTCACGGGCATCGCGCCGGAGGCCGTGCTCGTCAACGCGGCGCACAACCACAGCGCCCCGAGCCTCTCCCGCGGCAGCAGCGTCGTCGGGCTCCGCGACGCGCCCGCCTTCGCCCGCTACGCCGAGCTCCTCCCGGAGACGATCGCGGGCGCCGTCTACGCCGCCTGGCGCTCGCGCACGCCGGCCCGGGTCGGGTTCGGCGCCGGGAGGGCTCCCGGGATCACGGTCAACCGGGTCGTCCCGGAGCGGCCCGTCGACGACACGGTCGGGGTGATCGCCGTCGATCGCGCGGACGGGACCCCGCTCGCGGCCGTCGTCAGCTTCGCCTGTCACCCGACGCTGATGGGCGGGCACACGCTCCTCTGGAACGCGGACTTCCCGGGGCCGCTGCGCGACGCGGTCGGCCGGGCGCGCCCCGGCGTCGAGACGCTCTTCCTCTCAGGCTGCGGCGGCGACATCGCCGGCTGGGACTACTGGTTCGGGAACTGGGACGCGTCCCGCCACTCCTACGCCCGGCGTGACGAGCTGGGCGCGGCGATCGCGGCGGCGGCCACGGATGTCCTCGCCGGGATCGAGCCCGCCGACGGAGCCTCGCTCGCTGCCGGCTCGACGACGATCGAGCTCCCACGGCGCCGCCACCCGTACCCGCTCGCGGAGATCGAGGCGCGGATCGCCGAGCTCGAGGCACAGCCCGCGGAGGAGTTCGCCGAGGCGTGGGACGACACCATCCACACCGCGACCTCGGCGCAGCAGTTCCCGCGCATGTACCAGCAGACCGCGCTCGCGTTCTACGCGGACATGGTCCGGCGCGCCGACGAGCCCGTCCGGGCCGAGCTGCAGGCGCTCGCGATCGGCGACGTCGCGATCGCCGCGAACCCGTTCGAGCTCTTCAACGGCCCGGGCGCCGAGATCCGCTCGCGGAGCCCGTTCGCCGAGACGCTCGTCCTCGGCTACTCGAACGACTACGCGGGGTACTTCGCGCCCGACGCCGACCTCGACCTCGTCGCCGACGTCGCGCTCGACGACGTCCTCGATCAGGATCGGTACCGCTGGGCGTACGGGATCACCAACACGAACGTTGACCACGGCGGCATGACGACGCTCGTCGACGAGAGCGTCGCGCTGCTCGAGCGCGTGAGGAGGGCGGCGTGAGGATCACCGGAGTCGAGGCGCACGTGTGCAACGCGCGGATGCGGAACTGGGTGTTCGTCCGGGTCGTGACCGACGAGCCGGGGCTCCACGGCTGGGGCGAGGCGACGCTCGAGTGGCACACGCGGGCGATCGTGGGCGCCGTCGAGGACCTGGCGGAGCTGATCGTGGGCGAGGACCCGACCAGGATCGAGCACCTCTGGCAGATGATGTTCCGCCAGCACTTCTGGCACGGGAACGACATCGTCCGCGGCACCGCGATGAGCGGCATCGACATCGCCCTCTGGGACATCCTCGGCAAGGTTTACGGCGTTCCCTGCCACAAGCTGTGGGGCGGCCCGGTCCGCGACCACGTGCGCCTCTACGGCCACCTCGGGGGCGGCAAGATGGAGGACTTCTACGAGAGCGACGAGCCCAAGCGGTTCGGCGAGCTCGCCGCGGCGATGGTCGAGGACGGCTTCACGGCCTTCAAGTCGATGGCCGTGCCCCCGACGATGCCGCTCGAGGGCCTCGCCCCGATCCGGCACGCCGAAGCCTGCGTCGCGGCGATGCGCGAGGCCGCCGGCGAGCGGATCGACATCATGGTCGACTGCCACGCGCGCCCGAGCCCCCGCATGGGCCACCTCTTCGCCGCCGCGCTCGAGCCCTTTGGCCTCTTCTGGCTCGAAGAGCCCTGCTGGCCCGAGCGGGCGGAGGACATCGCCGCCATCCAGCGCGCGGTGCGGACGCCGATCGCGACCGGCGAGCGGCTCGTCGGCGCCCAGGCGTTCGGCGACCTCCTCGCGAAGGGGGCCTGCAGCGTCGTCCAGCCGGACATCACCCACTGCGGCGGGCTGACCGAGGTGCGGCGGATCGCCGCCCTCGCCGAGGTGCACCGCGTCGCGCTCGCCCCGCACAACCCGCAGGGCCCGGTCTCGACGGCGGCCTCGATCGAGCTCGGGCTCGCGACGCCGGCGTACGTGATCTGCGAGGCCGTGACCTCCGATGTCCCGTGGCGGGCCGACGTCGCCGGCGAGTCGCACCCGATCGACCGGAACGGGATGCTCGCGCGCCCGAGCGGCCGACCGGGCCTCGGGATCGAGATCGACCTCGACGTCGTCGCCGCGCACCCGTTCGAGCCGGAGCTGCCGCAGCGGGTGTTCTACTCCGACGGCAGCGTCGGCGATTGGTAAGGCAGAAGAGTTTCGACAGGATCACAGGATGAAGAGGATTAATT
>DASTKY010000088.1:0-4205 GCA_035715495.1 Gaiella sp.
GTTCCGGGCCGGGCCGAACGCCTGGCTCGTCGTCGAGGCACCCCACGCGAACTCGTGCGTGTTGAGCTTCCCGACGACGACCGCGCCGGCCGCCCGCAGCCGCGCGACGACCGCCGCGTCGGCGACGGCCACGTTGTCGGCGAGCACCTTCGAGGCGGCCGTCGTGCGGGTGCCGGCGACGTCGATCACGTCCTTGACGCCGACCGGCACGCCGTGGAGCGGCCCGCCGGATGCCCCCAGCGCGTCTGCCTCGGCCAGGGCCTCCTCGCCGCGGACGGTGAGGAACGAGTTGAACGCCGGGTCGTCGCGCTCGATCCGGTCGAGCGCGTCCTGCACCGCCTCGCGCGGCGTCAGCTCGCCGCGCCGAATCGCGGCCGCGAGCGCGGCGACCGTCACGTCGCCTCCGGCGGGAGGTAGAGCCCTGCGGGAGGGACGTCGCGGCCGGTCTGCTCCTCGAGCTCGCGGAGCGCGGGGAGCACGGTGGCGAGGAAGCCGAGGACGCCCTCGAGGTCGGCGTCGGTGGGCTCGACGCCCTGCACCCGCGCCAGGGCGCGGAGCTCGGCGAGCGTCGGCAGGGGGGTAGAATCGCCGGTCATGCCGATCTACGAGTACCGGTGCGAGGCCTGCGGGGAGCGGTACGAGGAGTTCCTCACGACGTCGACCAAGCCGGCGCCGCCCTGCCCGAAGTGCGGCGGCACGAAGGTCGAGCGGCTGCTCTCGACGATCAACACCGAGTGGCTCCCGAGCGACGTCGCGTGGGACCGGGTCGGCCGCAGCTGGGACTGAGCCGCACCGCGCGGCGATCGGTCAGACTCGGCCGCGACGTCGAGCCGAGGAGGAGCCGGTGCCGTACGCGCAGATCGACGAGGGGATCGAGCTCTACTACGAGCTGACGGGGCCGGACGACGGCCCGGTCGTGATCCAGTTCGGCGGGGGGCTCTTCGGCCGCCACAACTTCGGGTTCGTCAACGACGGCTTCCGCGGGCAGGGCTTCCGCCTCCTGTCGTTCGACGCGCGCGGCTACGGCGCGTCCACGAGCCCGCGCGAGTGGTACACGATCGAGGGCTGGGCCGACGACGGCGCGAAGCTGCTCGACGCCCTCTCGCTCGACCGCGTCCTCGTCCACGGCACGTCGATGGGCGGGATGATCGCGATCGCGTTCACGGTACTGCACGGCGACCGGGTGATCGCGACGTGCGCCGACGTCGCCTTCGCGAAGCCCGACGTCTACCGCGTGACGCTCTTCCGGGTCTGGCGCCGCATGGCCGAGGCGATGCCCTGGGACGACTTCTCCGACCACGTCACCACGCAGGCGGTGGGAGCGGCGTTCCTCGAGAGCGAGGAGGGCAAGGACACGTTCGCCACGGTCCGCTCCGTGATCGGGGTCAACGACCCCTACACCGTGCGGCAGGCCTGCCTCGCGATGGAGCAGATGGACCTCTCGCCGCTCGTCCCGCGGATCGAGCGCCCGCTCCTGATGACGAACGGGACGCACGACGTCCTCTGCCCTCCCGTGCTCGCCCCGTCCGGGCTCGGCGCCCGGCGGATGGCCGAGCTCAACCCGCTGATCACGACGCACGAGTTCCCCGACATCGGCCACGCCGACCTGCTCGAGTGCCCGGCCGACGCGGTGCGGATCGTCGGCGACTTCTTCCGCTCGCATCTCTAGGCTCGTCCGCCCGCGCGGCTCGTGAACGGCTCGATCCCGTCGAGGTAGGAGAGCACCTGCTCGAGCGGCTCGACGTCGCCGAACTTCGCGTCGATGTCGAAGAGGTTCCACTCGACGACGCCCGGGACACGGTCGCCGACGGCCTCGCGGACGACGATCGGGCGGAAGCCCTCCGCGATCGCGTCCTCGGCGCTGTGCCGCACGCAGCCGGCCATCGTCACGCCGGTGAGGATGACGGTGTCGACGCCCTGGGCGTTGAGGTAGCTCGAGAGGTGGGTCCCGTGGAAGCCGCTCGCGCGCTTCTTGACGATCACGAGCTCCCCCGGCTCGGGCGCGATGCGGTCGTCGATCGCGACGGCCTCCGTCCCGACCTTGAGGTGCTCGACGGGGATCTTGCGGACCCAGAGCCCCATGTCGGAGTTCGGGCCCTCGACGTCCTCGTACGCCGTCGTCGTGTACGCGATCGGGATCCCCTTCGCCCGCCCGGCGCGGTTCAGCGCCTGCACGGCGGGGATGATCGTCTCCATCCCGTCACACGAGAAGGCGTGCCCGGGTCGCGTCCAGGCGTTCGCCAGGTCGATGTGCACGAGGGCGGGCCTCGCGCCGAACCCGACGCGCCGTTGGAAGCCTCGCTCTCGGTAGATGCCGGTGTCGGCGTCGAAGATCGTCGCGAGCGCCGCGCGGACGGCGTCGTCGTCTCTCATCTCGCTCCTCTCGGGGGATGCTCGGCGTGCCAGTGGCGCGCGATGTCGGCCCGCGTCGCCACCCACACGTCGTCGACCGAGGCGACGTGCTCGAGGAAGCGGCGCAGCCCCGGCGCGCGGCCCGGCCGGCCGACGATCCGGCAGTGGAGGCCGACGGACATCATCCGCCCGCCCTCGACGCGGAGCTCGTCGAGCGTGTCGATCAGGTACCGGGCGAAGTCGTCGGACGTGACGAACCCGTTCGGGAGCAGGAACTTGAAGTCGTTCGCGTCGAGCGTGTACGGGACGACGAGGTGCGGCGACCCGCCGACCTCGAGCCAGTACGGCAGCTCGTCGGCGTACGCGTCCGAGTCGTAGAGGAAGCCGCCCGTCTCGGCGACGAGCCGCCGCGTCGCCTCGGTGCCGCGGCCGGTGTACCAGCCGACCGGACGGACGCCGCAGACCCGCTCGAGCGCCTCGACCGAGCGCTGGAAGTGGTCGCGCTCCTCGTCCTCCGAGAGCTCGCCGTAGTCGATCCAGCGCCACCCGTGGCTGGCCACCTCCCACCCCGCGTCGACCATCGCCCGCGCCGCCGCCGGGTTGCGCTCGAGCGCCTGGCCGACCGCGAAGACGGTGACGGGCATCCCGAACGACGTGACGAGGCGGTGGACGCGCCAGAAGCCGACGCGGCTCCCGTACTCGAACATCGACTCGGTGTTGAGGTTCCGCCGTCCGATCGTCGGCGGCGCGCCGACGACCTCGTGGAGGAACGCCTCCGAGGCGGGGTCTCCGTCGAGCGGCGTGTTCTCGCCGCCCTCCTCGTAGTTGAGGACGAGGCTCAGCGCGACGCGCTTCCCGTCGGGCCAGCGCGGGTCGGGCGGATCCGCGCCGTAGCCGACGAGGTCGCGGGGCTCGCCGTCGCTCACGCCATCTCGAACTCGGCGTTCCCCGCGACCGAGACCGGCTTGGCCGACGGGACGAGCGGACCGGCGAAGTACTCCGTCAGCGAGGTGCCGCGGCGGTTCTCGCGGAGCTCCGCGCGCAGCGCCTCCGTCGCGCCCGCGTCGAGCTCGAGCGTCCGCTCGTCCGCGAAGACCACGCCGTACGCGTCCCGCGCCAGCTCGATCGTCGTGAAGTCGTCGAGCACGTCCTCGCGCACCGCCTCCGCCGGCCGGTCGAGCGGGTCGCCGTAGCCCGCTGCGTTCGGCTCGCGGAACTCGATGTACTCGCCCGCGGCGAACGGGATGCCGGTCACCTTCGCGGGGAGCACCTCCTCGCGGCCCGTGTCGGGGTTCTTCCGGCACGACGCGACGAGGCCGTCCCAGCCGCCGAAGATGCCGCGCGGCGGGTCGGTCTGCCGGTCGCCCTCGCACGAGTACACCCCGTCGACGAGGAACCGGTTGCGGCGGATGATCCCGATCCCGCCGCGCCAGCGGCCCGGCGCCGCCGGCTCGGGGCGGAGCTCGTACTGGTCGCAGCGGATCGGGAAGCGCAGGTCGAGCTCCTCGATCGGGTTGTTCCGCGTGTTCGCCATCAGGTTGTCGACGGAGTCCATCGCGTCCTTCCCGTGACGCCCGCCGTACGAGCCCTCGTTCACCTCGAGGTAGAGCCAGTACTCGCCCATCTCCTCGGAGAAGCCGGAGTACGCGCAGAAGTGGATCCCGGCCGAGTTGCCCGCGGTGACGCCCTCGGGCAGCGCGTCCGCGAGCGCCAGGATCGTGTTGTCCACCACGCGCTGCACCTGGCAGAAGCGCGAGAAGCAGGCGCGGGGGAACGTCGGGTTGTAGATCGTCCCCTTCGGCGCGATCACCTTCACGGGCCGGAAGACGCCGTCGTTCTGCGGCACGTGCTCG
>DASTKY010000089.1:0-2298 GCA_035715495.1 Gaiella sp.
CGTGTGCTCCTCGACCGGCCCGGGCGCGGCGACGCCGACGACTACACCCCGTGGCTCGTCGAGGGCGCCGAGGGGACCTTCGTCACCGCGCGCGCGGTCGGCCTCGCGGACGAGGGGGTGCTGGCCGTTGCCGCCTGAGGGCTCGGACTGCCTCTTCTGCTCGCTCGTCCGCGACGGCGAGCACGTCAACCGGGCCGACGGCTTCGTCGCGATCCGCGACATCGCCCCGCAGGCGCCGACGCACCTGCTGGTGCTGCCCGAGCGGCACATCGACACCTTCCGCGACATCGGCGAGTTCCCGCCCGACGAGGCGAAGCGGATGCTCGAGTTCGTCGTGGACACGGCGCGCAGGGCCGGGCTCGAGGACTATCGCGTGCAGGTTCACGTCGGCCCGGGCGCCGGGCAGACGGTCTTCCATCTCCACTGGCACATCATGGGAGGGCAGCCGGCGTGACGCTGATCAAGCAGATCGAGGGCGAGCTGACCGCCGCCCGCAAGGCGCGCGACGACGAGCGGCGGGACGCGCTCGCGCTCCTGCTCAATGCGCTGCGCGGCGCCGAGAAGGAGCTCCAGCGGGGGCTCTCCGACGACGAGGCGCTCCAGGTGCTGCAGCGCGAACGGAAGAAGCGCGTCGAGGCGATCGAGGCGTACGAGGCCGCGGGCCGCGACGAGCAGGCGGAGAAGGAGGAGCTCGAGCTCGACGTGCTCGAGGAGTTCATGCCCGAGCCCCTCACCGAGGAGGAGCTCGAGGAGATCGTCGACGACGTGATCGCGGAGGTCGGCGCGACGTCCATCCGCGACCTCGGCCGCGTGATGGCCGACGCGATGCCGCGCGTGTCGGGCCGGGCGGACGGCTCCGTCGTCAGCCAGCTCGTACGCGAGAAGCTCGCCTGACGAGCCGCGACAGGACGCTCCGGTTCCGCGCGACGAGGGCGTAGCCCGCGTCGGTGAGGCGCGGCGCCGCCCGGGCGAGCGCCGCGAGCGGTCGGCCGCCGGGGAGCGCGTCGAGGACGACCGGCACCGCGGCGCCGCCGGAGCGGCGACGTCCCGCGGCGTCGACCGCGTGGAAGGCGGCGTAGCGCGCCTCCCGGTCGAGGTCGCGCAGCCAGGTCGCGCCGAGGGGCGAGCCGATCGGCGCCACGCGCAGCCCGCGCACCGCGAGCGCGTCCGCCGCCGCCGTGCAGAACCGGCACCCCTCGTCGTAGAGCACGAGCACGGCTCTCCGCTGCACGGGGCCACGCTAGCGCGGCCCCGGGAAAGGCCGGGACGCTCCGTACACTGAGACCGTGCAGGACGTGCTCACCGTGCCCAACGACGTCGCCGCGGAGCTCGCGGGCGTCGGCGACGGCGTGCTCGACTCGCTGCGCGAGCGGCTCGGCTGCTCGATCTCGCTCCGCGGCAACCGGCTCACGCTCGACGGGGACGAGGCGCGCGTCGCCGAGGCGCGCGCCGTCGTGGACGAGCTCGTGGAGCTCGTCGAGGGCGGCCACGCGATCGGCCCCGACACGGTCGGCGCCGTCGTTGCGGCCCTCGACCAGGCGGCGGACATCCGCGACGTCTTCGACGATGTCGTGTGGCGCCACCGCGGCAAGAAGATCGCACCGAAGACGGTGACGCAGAAGCGCTACGTCGACGCGATCCGCGCCTCGACCGTCACCTTCGGGATCGGGCCGGCGGGCACCGGCAAGACGTACCTCGCGATCGCGCTGGCGGTCAAGGCGCTCGCCGAGCGCGAGGTCGGGCGGATCATCCTCACGCGGCCCGCCGTCGAGGCGGGCGAGCGGCTCGGCTTCCTCCCGGGGGACCTCCTCGCGAAGGTCGACCCGTACATGCGCCCGCTCTTCGACGCGCTGTACGACACGATGGACGCCGACCGCCTCAACGCGTACATCGATCGCGGGACGATCGAGGTCGCGCCGCTCGCGTTCATGCGCGGCCGCACCCTGAACGACTCGTTCGTGATCCTCGACGAGGCGCAGAACACGACCCCGGAGCAGATGCAGATGTTCCTGACGCGGCTCGGCTTCGGCTCGAGGATGGTCGTGACGGGTGACGTAACGCAGATCGACCTGCCGCGCGAGCAGGCGTCGGGACTGATCCACGTCCGGGACATCCTGCGACCGATCGACGGGGTCGGGTTCGTCGAGTTCGGGCACGAGGACGTCGTGCGCCACAAGCTCGTCCAGCGGATCGTCGAGGCGTACAACCGGCACGCCGAGAAGCAGGCGCCGCCGCTTCGCCAAGCGCGCCGCCAGCAGGGCTAGCCCGCGCTGATCGAGATCGACCTCATCGACGCAC
>DASTKY010000090.1:0-4276 GCA_035715495.1 Gaiella sp.
CCGCGACCTGGGCCGACGGGCGGCCGCTGACGCAGGCGACGAGCCGGTAGCGGGCCGCGAGCCGCACGAGCTCGCGGCGCGTCTCGTCGGGCACGCGCGCGTCCTCGGGGCGCGCCACGATCGGCGCCAGGACCCCGTCGACGTCGAGCAGGACGGCCGCTCGCTCGGGCGACTCGGCGAGGCGGCGCAGCAGCTCGTCGGCCATGGTCGGGCCAGGATACGAGCGGCCCGGCGAGAAGGGGTCCCCGTGCTCGTCCGGCTCGCGCTCGTCGGCCTCGTCGCCGGGGTGTTCTCGGCCGTCTTCGGCGTGGGCGGCGGGATCGTCGTCGTGCCCCTCCTGGTCGCGCTCGTCGCGTTCCCGGCGCGCGTCGCGGCGGCGACGTCGCTCGGCGCGATCCTCCTCACGGCGACCGCCGGCGCGACGCTCTGGGCGCTCCGCGGCGAGGTCCGGCCGGGCTACGCCGCGCTCGTCGGCCTGCCCGCGGTCGCGGGCGCGCTCGTCGGGACGTCGCTCCAGCAGCGCGTCTCGAACCGCGCGCTGACGGGCTCGTTCGCCGTCCTGCTCGCGGGGATCGCCGTCTGGCTCCTGGTCGCGTGAGCGGCTGGACGATCTCCCTCGCGATCCTCCTCGGCGTCACCGCCGGGGTGCTCTCCGGGATGTTCGGCGTGGGCGGCGGCATCCTCTTCGTCCCGACGCTCGTCGCGCTCGGCCTCGGCCAGGTCGAGGCCGCGGCCACGTCGCTCCTCGCGATCATCCCCACGGCGGCCGTCGGGGCACTGCGCCAGCGCTCGTACGGGAATCTCCGGGTGCGCGCGGCGCTCGTGATCGGCGTCGCCTCGATCGTCGGCGCCGAGGCGGGGGTGCAGCTCGCGACCAGGGTCGGCGAGTCGTTCCTCCGCCGCGCCTTCGGCGTGCTGCTCCTCGCGGTCGCCGCCCAGCTCGCCGTGCGGGCCGTCCGCGCGGGGCGACGCTACCCTGAACCCCCGTGAGGGGAGCTCGCGTCATCGTCGTGCTCGCGCTCGCCGCCGGGGTCGTGGGCATCGCCGCGGCCGCGCCCGGCGATCCGACGTCCGGTCAGTCGCGCGCCTCCGCGTCCGTCGCGCAGGTGACGGTGCCGGGAGGCACCTCCGGCGGCACGGGCGAGATCACGGCTCCGCCCCAGGCGACGGGAGGCGGGTCGTTCGCCTTCCCGCCCGACGGCTCGGTGCTCCGCGTGGGCACCGCGACCGCGACCGCGACGGCGCAGCAGGGGACGTCGTCCTCCGCCGAGGGCTCGGTCCGGGCGCTCGCGGTCTCGGCGTTCGGCGGCGAGGTGGTGGCCGAGTCGGTCAACGTCCGCGCAGGCGCCGCCGCCGGCTCCGCCGGTGCGACCGGCGACGTCGGCACCTCCTCGATCACCGGCCTCGTCGTGCTCGGGACGCCCGTGACGGCGAGCCCGAACGTCCAGGTCCCGCTCGCCGACTGGGGCACGCTCGAGCTCCTGGGCGCCACGAGCTCCACGGCGGACACCCCGCGCTCGGCCGAGAGCGCCGTGACGGGGCTCCGGATCCGGCTGATCGCGCCGCACGCCGGCCTTCCCGTCGGGACGGAGCTCGTCGTCGGGATCGTGAGCGCCCGCGCGGTCGCGCAGGCCGTCGTGCCGGTCACCCCACCCCGCGGGAACGTCGACGGGGGCCGCCGCGCGGACCCCGCGGCGACGCCTCGGCCGGCAGCGCCTCGCAAGCCCGCGCCGATGGCGCCGCGCGAGCCGGGCCGTTCGATCCCCGGCGCGCCGCCGGAGCTCGTGCGCCCCGCGCCCGAGGTGACCGCGCGCCTCTCGCAGGGCGGCTACGTGTTCCCCGTCTTCGGCACCGCGGCCTTCGGCAACACGTTCGGCGCCTTCCGCGCCGACGTCCACGGCAAGTGGCACCACGGCGAGGACCTCGTCGCGCCCGAGGGGACGCCGCTCCTCGCGGTCGCGGACGGGTCGCTGTTCTCCGTCGGCTGGAACGACGTCGGGGGCTGGCGCCTCTGGCTCCGCGACGACGGCGGGAACGAGTTCTACTACGCGCACCTCAGCGCCTACTCGCCGCTCGCGATCGCGGGCAAGCGCGTGAAGGCGGGGGACGTGCTCGGCTTCGTGGGCTCGACCGGCGACGCGGAGGGCGGCGTCCCGCACCTCCACTTCGAGATCCACCCCGCCGCGCTGCTCGTCTACGGCTACGACGGCGCGGTCGCGCCGTACCCCTTCCTCATCGCCTGGCGGCGCGCGGAGGACATCTCGTTCGACGCCGGCCGGACGTACTACCTCGGCGCCGACGGCCTCGTCGGGCCCGCGGGCGCCCCGGTCGCGTCGGCCCGCGCCGGCGCGGTACTGCTCGACGCGAGCGACATCTCGACCGAGAGCGGCCTCGTCCCGGGGGCACTGCAGCGGGCGCTCGCCAGGCGCGAGCCCCGCTCCAGCACCGGTCCCTAGCTCTCGACCTTGTCCGCGGCCTTCGAGGCCCGCGCCTTCGTCGCCGACGCGGCGTCGTCGACCTTGTCCGCCGCGGACTTCGCGGTGTCGGAGACCGCGTCCGCGCCCTTGCCCACCGCCGACTCCGCCTTCGCGGCCGCGTCCGAGGCAGGCGCGTCGAACGTCTCGAGCGGCTGCAGGTCGTCGCTGCCGGCGATGATGTCCATCAGCTTCTCGCGCGTCTGCGGCCCCGTCCACGGGTTGTAGAGCGCGCCCGCGATCACCCCGGCGAGGATGAGCATGTTGCGGCCCTTCTTGCTCTTCTGCTTCTTGCCCTTGAGCGTGTCCTTCGCGCTCGTCAGGTCGTCGAGGGCGCGCTTCAGCTGCGCCTGCGCCTTCTTGTCCGTCGCGAGGGTGCGCGCGGAGGCTGCAACCCCGTTCTGCTTGGAGATGGGGCCGTAGAGCTCGCGCGCCGCCTGGAGCGCGTCCTTGAGGTCGTTCCGGAACTCCTCGTCCGTCAGAGCACGCTCGAGGTACGGCCTGACCGTGTCCAACGTGTCCGTCAGCTTCGCCGCTTGCTTCTTCGCCATCGCGGCAGTCCTTTCGTTCGAGAGTGAGTCACCAAGTATTACCCGGTGCGGTCGTACCCGGCGTCGGGCCGTACGATGCACGCGTGCTGAAGACGATCAAGCGCGTCGCGCTGGGCATCGTCGCGCTCCTCGGGACGGTCGCCTACGTCTGGGTCGCGGCCGTCCGCGCGGTGCCGGACGTGCGACGCCGCAAGGCAGCGGCCCGCGCCGCCCGCAGGCGCTGACCGAGCCTCCGCACGTTCGCGGCGGGCCGGTTGCCCGCTTCCTCGCGCTGGTCGCCGGCCTCTTCCTCTTCGCGCTCGGGATCGTGTTCCAGTTCGAGTCCGACCTCGGGCTCGGCCCGTGGGACGTGCTCAACCAGGGGATCAGCGACCACACCGCCCTCTCGTTCGGCACGGCGAACGTCGTCGTGGCGCTCGTCGTCCTGGTCGTCGCGTGGCTGCTCGGGGCCCGGATCGGGCTCGGCACGGTCGCGAACGCGATCCTCGTCGGCACGTTCGTCGACCTGCTCCTCGCGCTGGACGCCGTCGACGGGCTGTCGGGCTCGTCGTTGGCCGCCCGGGTACTGCTCCTCGCCGGCGGGATCGGGCTCGTCGGGCTCGGCTCGGGGCTCTACATCGGGGCGGCGTACGGCGCCGGCCCCCGCGACTCGCTGATGCTGGTCGGCGCGCGTCGCACGGGCGTGCGCATCGGCATCGTCCGGGCGGTGCTCGAGGTCACGGTCGCGGTCCTCGGGTTCGCGCTCGGGGGCACGGTCGGGATCGGCACCGTCGCGTTCGCGCTCGGCGTCGGGCCGGCGGTCGAGCTCGGCTTCGCGGTCCTCGGCCGGCTCGGCCTCACGCGACCGGCGCCCGCGGCCGTCAGTACGATCCGCGCTCGATGAAGGGGCTCGTCTGCGCTGGTGGCCAGGCAACCCGGCTCGGGGAGCTGACGCGGGTCACGAACAAGCACCTCCTGCCCGTGGGACGCTGGCCGATGGTCCTCTATCCGCTCCAGCAGCTCGAGCGGGCGGGGCTCGAGAGCGTCCTCGTCGTGACCGGCAAGGAGCATGCCGGGCAGATGATCGACCTGCTCGGCGACGGCCGCCTGGCCGAGCGCGGCGGCGAGTCGCCGCTGCTCTCGCTCGACCTCACCTACAAGGTCCAGACCGAGGCCGGGGGCATCGCCCAGGTCGTCGGCATGGCCCGCGACTTCGCCCAGGGCGAGAAGCTCGTCGTCGTCCTCGGCGACAACGTCTTCGAGCGCTCCCAG
>DASTKY010000091.1:0-2159 GCA_035715495.1 Gaiella sp.
GTCGATCTCGCAGTTGCGACACGTCGCCCTGCGCGAACTGGGGACTGCCAGGGTCGACAACCTCTTGGCGTGTAGCACCGGGCGTGTGGTCGCGAAGCTCACGCGACTTGGCCACGGCGTCCTCGCCACCGTGGACAAGGAGTTCGTCTACGGCTCCGGCGCCGGCCGCATCTCGCCGCCGTTCAAGCTCACCCGCCGCGGGCGCAAGCTCGCCGCCCACCCGCCCGCACGCATCCGTGTCCGCGCGACCCTGAAGCTTTACGACACGCTCGGTGATCTCGAGCGTCTTACAACCACCTTCACCATGACACGCGAGGGACGAAACGGCGAATAGGTTCGGCCGCGAGCAGCCGTCCAAGTCGCCTGGTCGAACGATGAGGTGACTGGTCCGGTCGTACACCTGAACGCGATCGTAATGGCGCCCCACGAGTGCGAGAAAGCCCGTTGCGCCGTGCAGGAGTGACTCCGCTGCGAGCCGCATTCAGCTGACGAAGGCTGGCCGACGCATACTCGACCAGGAGAGGAGCCTGCGTGTCCGCGTGACCGTGCGGCTGTTCGACGGCGAGGGCGGCAGCGTGCAGCGGGTGCGGCACATCACGGTCGGGGATGCCTCGCCCCCTGTTCGACTGAGCGACCGTTCGCAGGGCGGAGCTCCGTTCACGAATCCCCTCCGATGTCTGTTTCTCGTGTGGTGAGCGGCCGGGTAAGTTGGCTCGGATTCACCACCGAGGAGGAGGTTGTCGTGACCGCACGGAGGTGCCCGCCCGGGCACCGCCTACCCGTAGGCGCGGCTCTGGCGCAGGGTCCCGTTCCGCGTGAAGGCTAAGCGCGACTGACCGAGAGGAGGAGATCGCGCGGGGCGCATTCTCCGCCTCGTGATCGCGTGATCAGCGCTTCTTGCCCGCCGGCACCGGCACCTTGGTCGGCGGCTTGGCCGCCGGCGGCGCCTTCTCCGGAGCCTTCGCGGGCGGCGGCAGCGTGTTGGCCTCCTGCTGCTTGAGGAACCATTCGTACGTCTTCGGCCGCATCAGCTTCAGCGTGTCCGGTTTCGCGATGAACAGCGAGTATGCCTCGGCGTAGCCCTCTTCCGCGTCGGTCTTCCCGTACTCCGTGATCGCCAGCTTGGAGTCCGCCTTCGCCGCCTCCTGGAAGCTGCCCTTCCCAGTCTGCGCGGAGAGCGCCTTGCCGCCCTTCGGCTCGGCCGGCTTGCTGCTCACTGCGTGGCCGATCTCGTGCGCCACGGTCCCGATCAGCTTCTCGTCGTCGGCGAACGCGTCGCCGCGCACGGTGAGCTTCCGCTCCGGCTCGTCGTCCTTCACCAGCCCCGTCTTCGTGTCGTAGTGGCCGGCCTCGCCCGCCGGGGCGCTCGGCTGGTGCCCGCGCACCCACCGGATCCCCTGCACGCTCTTGAGCATCCCGTCGGGGATCAGCTCGAGCGCCTGGAGCACCTTCCCGAAGTCGTTGTCCTTCCAGTCCAGCGCCGCCTCGTCCTGGCCCGGCACGTGCCTGACGAATCCGAAGCTCTTGAAGCGCTCGAGGAGCTTCTTGCGCGTGGCCGCGTCGAGCTCGTCCCACGTCTTCAGCGCCGGGCGGCGCGCACCGAGCAGCTCGACGATCAGCAGCACCTCCTTCGGGGCGGAGCCGGACCCCTTGGCCGCGACTGCCGTGAAGCGGTAGCGGCCGTCCTGGCCGCCGAACTTGGTCAGGTCGAGGTCCTTGAAGTGCACGAGGTCGGCGGTCGGGTCGCGGCGCTTGCCCTTCGCCGTACTGGGCACGTCCTCCTCGCCCTTCTCCTTCGGCCGCTCGCCGTCGAGCCCGAAGATCATCATGCCGATCGTGCCCAGCCCGTCGCGCAGGGCCTTCTCCTTCTCCGCGTCCTGCTTGGCGGCCATCTGGCCCCCGAACTCGGTCGTCACCGTGATGCCCTTCTTGGCCGGCACGCGGGGCTTGCGGAAGTGGTACGGGAGGCTGGACATCCCCACCGCGGCGTCGTCGACGATCAGCTCCTTGGCGGTGTCGCCGAGGTCCGCGAGCGAGTCCGCGTCCTTCGGCAGCTTGCGGTTGCGTTGAAGCCACCCGGCCACCGCAGCGTTGCCGGCCGAGCGCTGGAGCGCAAGGACGGCGGGCTCCGGCGCCCGCGCCGGAGCCTCGGCGCGCGC
>DASTKY010000092.1:0-5862 GCA_035715495.1 Gaiella sp.
GGCTCGGGATCCCCGAGGACGAACGCGGCCGCGTGTTCGAGCGGTTCTTCCGGAGCCGCGACGCAGTCGCGCGCTCGATCCCAGGCACCGGCCTCGGCCTCGTCGTCTCGCGCCGCATCGCGGAGGCGCACGGCGGCGGCCTCGAGCTCGTCGACGGGAACGGCAGCGGCACGACCTTCCGGCTGCTGCTCCCCGTGGCCAGCCCGGCGGCCGAGGCTCAAGTCGCCTCGGCGGAGCGCCGATAGCCGACTGGAGTGACCACGACCGCCGAAAGCCCGCTGGTGCTCGTCGCCGACGACGACCCCGACATCCTCGACCTCGTCCGCTACCGGCTCGAGCGATCGGGGTACGCCGTCGCCACGGCGGCGGACGGGAGCGAGGCCGTGCGGCTCGCGGGAGAGCTCTCTCCGTCCCTCGCCGTGCTCGACGTGATGATGCCCGGGCTCACGGGCTTCGAGGTGACGCGGAAGCTGCGCGACGACCCGCGGACCGCGCGGATCCCGGTCATCCTCCTCACCGCGCGGGCGCAGGAGGCCGACGTGCAGGAGGGCTTCGCCGCCGGCGCCGACGACTATCTCCGCAAGCCGTTCAGCCCGCGGGAGCTCTCGGCGCGCGTCCAGGCCGTCCTCGGGAGGCGCTAGTGCTCGAGGCACTGGGCATCGCCGCCCTCGTCCTCGGCGCGCTCAGCACCGTCTTCCTGCTCGCGCTCGTCTTCCGGCGCATCACGCTCGCGCGGGAGGAGCGGCGGCGCGAGGAGCTCGAGGCGCGCCTCCAGCCGCTGGCACTCGCGCTCGTGGACGACGACGACGTGGAGCTCCCGGAGCTGCCGCCCGACGAGCTCGCGTTCCTCGCAGAGGTGATCGGCCGCTACTCGCGGCGCGTCGCCGGCGAGTCGCGCGCGCGGATCGCGCGGTACTTCGCCGACACCGAGGCGTACCGGACCGAGGTCGCCGCGCTCGGCGACCGCCGCTCCTGGCGCCGGGCGACCGCCGCCTATCGGCTCGGCGACATGGCCTGCCGCGACGCGGGGCCGCCGCTCGTCGAGCGCCTCCGCGACGAGGACGGCGACGTCCGCGCCGCCACCGCCCGGAGCCTCGGCCGGCTCGGCTACGAGGAGGCGGCGCGGCCGCTCGTGCTCGCGCTCGTCCACGGGTCGGTGCCGCGCGCGATCGCGTTCCGCGCCGTGCTCGACCTCGGGCCTGCGGCGCTGCCCTACCTCCGCCTCCTCGCCAACGACGAGGACGATGCGCTCCGCGCCGGCGCGGTCGAGCTGATCGGCTGGTCGGGCGACGCCGGCGACGCCGACCTGCTCGTCGCCGCGGTCGGCGATCCGTCGGCCGAGGTGCGCGCCCGGGCCGCGGCCTCGCTCGGGCGGCTCGCGGAGACGGAGGGCGCGGCCGCGCTGACCGAGGCGCTCGACGACCGGATCTACTTCGTCCGCCTCCAGGCGGCCCGCGCGCTCGGGCAGGTCGGCGAGCGCGCCGCCGTCGACCGGCTCCTGCTCCAGGCGCGCGACGACCGCTTCGAGGCGGCCCGGGCCGCCGCCGAGGCCCTGTCGCTGATCTCACCGGAGCTCCTCCTCGTCGCCGCGGAGCAGCCCGGCGCCGGCCCCCACCTGCACGAGGCCGCGGACCTCCTGCGCGTATGAGCGTGCTCCACGACCTCGCCGTCGCGCTCGCGGCGCTGACGCTCGCGTACTTCGCGGCGCTCAACCTCGTCTACCTGGCGTTCACGGGGATCGCGTGGCGCGACCTCGTGCGGCACCTCCGGGCACGCGGCCATGCACCCGACGACGAGGTCTTCGCATCGCCGGTCACGCCGCCCGTCTCGGTGCTCGTCCCCGCGTACGACGAGGCGCCGACGATCGTCGAGAGCGTGCGGTCGCTGCTCGCGCTCCGGTACCCGCAGCACGAGGTGATCGTCGTCAACGACGGCTCGACGGACGAGACCGTCGAGCGGCTGCAGGAGGCGTTCGACCTCGTCCCCGTGCGGAAGGCGCTGCGCACGCTCCTGCCGACGGCGCCGATCCGCGGCGTCTACGTCTCGCGACGCCACCGCAACCTCTGGGTCGTCGACAAGGAGAACGGCGGCAAGGCCGACGCGCTCAACGCCGCGGTCAACGCGTCGCGGTATCCGTACGTGTGCGCGATCGACGCGGACGCGATCCTCGAGGAGGACTCGCTGCTGCGCGTCGCGCGGCCGATCATCGAGGAGCCCGAGGTCGTCGTCGCGACGGGCGGGATCGTCCGCATCGCGAACGGCTGCACGATCGACGGCGGCCGCGTGCTCGACGTCCGGCTGCCCCGCAGCCGGCTCGCGACGCTGCAGGTGCTCGAGTACTTCCGCGCGTTCCTCATCGGGCGCGTCGGCTGGAGCCGGATGAACGCGCTGCTGATCATCTCCGGCGCGTTCGGCCTCTTCCGGCGGTCGCTCGTCGAGACGGTCGGCGGGTACTCGCGCGAGACGGTCGGCGAGGACATGGAGCTCGTCGTCCGGCTGCACCGGCACCTCCGGGAGCGCGACGAGCGGTACCGGATCGAGTTCGTCCCCGACCCGGTCTGCTGGACCGAGGCGCCGGAGACGATGCGCCAGCTCTCGCGGCAGCGGCGGCGCTGGCAGCGCGGCCTCGGCGAGACGCTCTGGCGGCACCGGGCCGTCGCCGGGAACGGCCGCTACGGCGCGCTCGGCACGGCGGCCGTCCCGTACTTCCTCCTCTTCGAGTTCCTCGGCCCGCTGATCGAGCTCTTCGGCCTGCCGCTGATCCTCGTCTGGTGGCTCGCGGGCGACCTCTCGCCCGTCTTCCTCGTCGGGTTCTTCGTGGTCGCCATGCTCCTCGGCGTCCTGCTGAGCCTCGCCGCGCTGCTGCTCGAGGAGCACAGCTTCCGGCGCCACCGGTCGGGGCGCGAGATCGCCCGCCTCGTCGGCTTCTCGCTCGTCGAGAACCTCGGCTATCGACAGCTCGTCGCGTTCTGGCGCTTCCGGGCGTTCTGGGATCTGCTCCGCGGCCGCAGCGACTGGGGCGACATGCGGCGCAAGGGCTTCACGACGACGGTCGAGGCGCCGCTCCCGCCGGGCTGAACCGGTGCATCACCCCGGGGCCACGGGGGTATACCTCACCTCATGGCCACCGAGCAGATCGTCGTCGTGGGAGGCGGCCTCGCGGCCGGTCGTCTCGCCTCCGAGTACCGAGCCGCAGGCGGCGAGCAGGACGTCACGATCGTCGGCGCCGAGCCCGACCCGCCGTACAACCGCCCTCCGCTGACGAAGGGCTATCTGCGTGGGGAGCTCGAGCGCGAGGGGACGCTGGTCCGGCCGCTCGAGGAATGGGAGGAGGCTGTCGTCGAGCTGCGCCTCGACACCACGGTCGAGGCGATCCACCCCGACGAGCACGAGGTCGAGCTCGCGGGCGGCGAGCGCCTCCCCTACGGGACGCTCGTCCTCGCGACCGGCGCGCGCCCCCGCACGCTGCCGCTGCCCGGCGGGGACCTCGTCGGGGTGCACACCTACCGGACGCTCGCCGACGCCGACGCCGTGCGCGCCGCGCTCGACGACGCGCACGCCGCGATCGTGATCGGCGGGAGCTTCATCGGCGCGGAGGCGGCCGCCTCGCTGCGACTCCGCGGGCTGGACGTGACGCTCGTCGAGCGCGGGCCGATGCTCATGCCGCAGCTCGCGTGCCCCGACCTCTCGACCGAGCTGGCCGAGCTCTACCGCGGGGAGGGCGTCGAGCTCCTGCTCGAGGCCCAGCTCGAGGAGCTCACCGGCAACGGCAAGCTGCTGACCGGCGCACGGCTCGCGGACGGCACGACGGTGGAGGGCTACCTCGCGATCGTCGGCATCGGCGTGCAGCCGAACGTCGAGCTGGCCGAGGCAGCCGGCGCGACCGTCGACGACGGCGTCGTCGTCGACGAGCGGTTCCGCACGTCGCTCCCCGACGTCTACGCGATCGGCGACATCGCGCGCTTCCCCGACCCCACCTCCGGGCGGCTCCGCCGGATCGAGCACTGGTCGAACTCGTCCGCGCAGGGCGGGCACCTCGGGCGGCAGCTCGCCGGGGATCGCGCGCGCTACGACGAGCTCCCGGTCTTCTTCACGATGCTCTTCGACACGAAGCTCCAGCTGCTCGGGGACGTCGAGCCCGCCGTCGAATGCGTCGTCCGCGGCTCCCTCGCCGAGGGGCGGCTGATCGGCTTCCACCTCACGGAGCAGCGCGAGCTCGTCGGCGCCGTCGTCCACGGCCAGGCCGCCGACCTCGTCGCCGAGCTGGGTCAGCTGATCCGCGACCGCCCGACGGTGGACGACCCCGCCCGGCTGCTCGACGAGAACCTGCGGCCCGCCGAGGCGATCGCGGGCTGAGGCTCAGCCCGCGACGGCCGACCGGGCGGCCGCGCGCGCGGCCTCCGCGATGTGCTCCGCGTCGATCCCCGCCTCGGCGAGGAGGTCGGCGGGCGGGCCCGACTGCGGGAGCGCCCGGACCGCGAGGATCGTGACCGGGAGGGAGGCGCCGTGCTCCGCGAGTGCGGACAGCACCGCCTCGCCCAGCCCGCCCTCGGCCCGGTGGTCCTCCACGGTGACGATCGGCATCCCGAGGCCGGCGAGCGTGTCGCCGTCGATCGGCTTGACCGAGTAGCAGTCGAGCACCCGGGCCGAGACGCCCTCCTCCGCGAGCGCGTCCGCCGCGCGGAGCGCCTCGTGGAGCGTGATCCCGGCGGCGACGATCGCGACGTCGTCCCCGTCGCGGAGCGTCTTCGAGCCGCCCACGGGGAACGCCTCGTCCGCCGCGTAGAGGATCTCGGTGTCGGCACGGGTCGTGCGCAGGTACGCGATCCCGTCGACGTCGGCCATCTCGCGGACGAGCGCCACGGTCTGGTTCCCGTCGCTCGGATAGAGCACGGTCGAGCCGTTCAGCGCGCGGAACTCCGCGAGGTCCTCCAGGCCCATCTGCGACGGGCCGTCCTCGCCGATCGAGACACCGGCGTGCGAGCCGCAGAGCTTCAGCGTCGCCTGGCTGACCGCGGCCATCCGAGCGAAGTCGTAGGCGCGCGAGAGGAACGCGGCGAAGGTCGACGAGAACGGCTTCCAGCCGAGGACCTGGATCCCGACCGCGGCCGCGACCATCTGCTGCTCGGCGATGAACATCTCGACGAAGCGGTCCGGGTGCGCGTCCTTGAAGAGCTCCGCGTAGGTCGAGTTCGAGACCTCGCCGTCCAGCACGACGACGTCGCCCCGCTCGGTGCCGAGCGCGGCGAGCGCCTCGCCGTATGCCCTGCGGGTCGAGACCTTGTCGCCGGCCTCCCAGACGGGCCACTCGGGCGTGCCGGTCTCGAAGCGGTGGGACGCCCCCTGCTCCGGGCGCGCGACGTCGACCCGAATGTTGCGAATGCCGCCCAGCTCCTCGACGGCCTCCTCGGAGACGGGCTTGCCGTGCCACCCGTTCTGGTTCTCGACCTTCGAGTAGCCCTTGCCCTTCAGGGTGCGGGCGACGATCGCGGTCGGCCGCCCGGTCGTGGCCTCCGCCTCGCGGTAGGCCGCATCGATCGCCTCGACGTCGTGGCCGTCGATCTCGATCGCATGCCAGCCGAACGCCTCGAAGCGCCGCGTATACGAGCTCAGGTCCCAGCCGTGCATCGTCTCGCCGCGCTGGCCGAGGCGGTTGACGTCGACGATCGCCGCCAGGTGGTCGAGCTCGTAGTACGCGGCGTGCTCGGCCGCCTCCCACATCGAGCCCTCCGCCATCTCGCTGTCCCCGCAGATGACCCACGTCCGGAACGGGAGCCGGTTGAGGTTCTTCCCCGCGTACGCCATGCCGACCCCGATCGGGAGCCCCTGGCCGAGCGACCCGGTCGCGACGTCGACCCACGG
>DASTKY010000093.1:0-5250 GCA_035715495.1 Gaiella sp.
GCCTCGGATCCTGAGCTTCGACTCGACGTTCTCGAAGCAGGACACCAAGGCGATCACGGTCAACATCAACAGCAAGCCGACCACGATCCCGGCGCAGAAGGGCGTGGACACCTTCGACGACACGAAGGACTACTGGTTCGCGACCGAGAACGGCCACGCGACGCCGCACCCCGGGCGGTACCAGCCGGGCTGGAACAGCGTGAAGGTGCCGAAGACCGGCACGACCATCTCGATCAAGAGCGGTGGCCCGCAGAGCGCCACGATGGAGGTCGAGGTCGGTACCTCGAAGTAGGCGGTACCGCGACGCGTGAGGCCGATCGGGCGGGGGCGACCCCGCCCGATCCGGCTCTCAGGCGCTGGGCCTGCTCAGTCGATCGGAGGCGGGATGCACGGGACGATCGCCAACCGCAGCGTCGCGCGGCTCCCACGGGTGCCCGTGGCGAGAATCGTGAACGCCCGCCCACACGGTCGTCCGACGAGGGTGAGCGAGGCGCGGAACGCGCCGCCCGCCCCCGCCTTCGTGACGACCCGCTTGGGGCCGAGCAAGGTCAGAGCAGTGACCGTCACCCGCTCGCCGGCTGCGAAGGCCGCGCCGCGGACGACCAGCGGCTCGTCGTCGACGAGCACGAGCCGCGGCTGGGACCCCGTCGCCGCGGCCGCCGTCCCGGCGGACGCGAGCGCCGCCGCGAGCAGGACGAGCGAGCGCCTCATCGAGCCGAGGCTACGCCGTGGCTGTGAGGAAACGATGAGCGGCGGCCCACCCGGCATCGCTACCCGCTTCCGCAGGTGCCCATGCGCCTCCGGTCGCGGGGATCTCGAGTTTCGAGTGTGCAAACCAGGCTCGCGCCCGGCCGGCGCGGGCCATGAACGGAAGGGGCACGTGTGAAGCGAGCATTCGCGGCTCTCGCCGCGGTCGCGGCGGTCGGCGTCCTGGCGACGTCGGCCTCTGCGATCACCGACGGCGAGCTCGACGGCAACGGCCATCCGTACGTCGGGCTCATGGTCGCCCAGGGCACCGACGGGAACCCGCTCTGGCGGTGCAGCGGCACCCTCATGTCGCCGACGGTCTTCATGGCCGCGGGGCACTGCACGGAGGCGCCGGCTGCGCACGTCGAGATCTGGTTCGCCGCAGGGCCGGTCGACAACGATCCCGACTACGTCTCGGTGGCCGCGGGCGGCACCGGCTGCGCGAACCCGGCGGTCGACGGGTACCCGTGCGACGGCGACGTGGGCGGGACGCCCCACACGCATCCGGAGTACGACCCGGACGCCTTCTATCTCCACGACCTCGGCGTGGTGACCCTGGACGGCTCGGTGGCCCGGTCGACCTACGGCGCGCTCCCGCGGGAGAACGTGCTCGACGGGCTGAAGACGAAGCGCGGTCAGAAGGACCTGACGTTCACGGCCGTCGGCTACGGCCTCCAGAAGAGCTTCCCGGACGCGTCCTCGTGGAAGGACCAGGCGATCCGGGTGCGGATGGTCGCGCACCCGAAGCTCGTCCAGATCTCGAACGGCTACGTCGGGGACTTCTCGATCCTGCTCTCGAACAACGCCCACACGGGCGGGACGTGCTTCGGCGACTCGGGTGGCCCGAACTTCATCGGCGACTCGAACGTCATCGGCGGGGTCACGTCGTTCGGGAAGAACGGCACGTGCGGCGGAACGGGAGGGGTCTACCGCGTCGACAAGGCGGACGATCTCGCCTGGCTCGCGACCTTCGGGCTGACGCCCGCCTGAACCGTCATCCGGTGCGGCGGGGTCGTGTGCACCCCGCCGCACCAGCGTTCCCGGCACGCCCGAGCTCAGTGGCGGGGCGCCTCCTGATCGTCCTCGAACTCGCCGGGGCGGCCGAGCCCTCGGGACTGCGCCCCCATGTCTCCCCGGTAGCTGCCGTACTCCTCCGACTTCTCGTCGATCGCGGCGTCGCGCAGCTCGTCGCTCTTGTCCGGCGTCTGGCCGAGCCAGCCGAGGATGGTCTGCTTGATTCCCATGCGGCGAGCGTAGCGCGCTGCCGCGGCGGAGTCGACCGCGCCGCTCAGTACGCGACGGCGCCGCGGCCGGTCTCGGCGGCGTGACGCTGCTCGTCGGCGCGGTAGCTCGAGCGGACGAGCGGCCCCGCGAAGACCGAGCCGAAGCCGAGCGCCTCGCCCTGGTCGCGCAGCCACCGGAACTCGTCCGGGTGGACCCAGCGGTCGATCTGCGCGTGCTTCGACGAGGGCTGCAGGTACTGGCCGATCGTCACGACGTCGACGCCGTTCGCCCGCAGGTCGCGCATGGTCTCGACGACCTCGTCGTTCGTCTCCCCGAGCCCGACGATGATCCCCGACTTCGTCAGCACCCGATAGGCGGCGAGCTCCTTCGCCCGGCGGAGGAGGTGGAGGGCGCCGTCGTAGGTGGCCCGAGCGCCGCGCATGCGCCGGTGGAGGCGGCGCACGGTCTCGATGTTGTGGTTGAAGACCTCGGGTCGCGCGCCGAGCACGGTCGCGAGCGCCTCCTCCTCCACGCCGAGGAAGTCGGGTGTCAGCACCTCGACCGACGACTCCGGCAGCTTGCGCTTGAGCGCGCGGATCGTCGCCGCGAAGTGCGCGGCGCCGCGGTCGGGCAGGTCGTCCCGGTCGACGGACGTGACGACGACGTGCGCGAGGCCCATCGTCGCGGCGGCCTGGGCGAGGCGGAGCGGCTCGAGCGGGTCGGGCGGCGCCTCCGGCCTCCCGGACGTGACGTAGCAGTAGCGGCACGCGCGCGTGCACGTGTCGCCGAGGATCTGGAACGTCGCCGTGCCGCGACCCCAGCACTCGCCGATGTTCGGACAGCGCGCCTCCTCGCAGACCGTGACGAGGCTCGCGCCGTGGAGCAGCTTTCGGACGTCGTAGTAGCGGCCGTCGGCGCTCGGCGCGCGCACCTTCATCCACTCGGGGCGGCGCGGGCGCTCGGCGACGGGCAGGGACGTCTGCACGCCGCCAGTGTACGGGCGCGACCTCCCGACGCCGCGCGTCGTCAGGGCCTCCTAGCGGCGTGCGATCGCGGCGCCGGCGAGCTGCGAGAGCGCCTTGGTGCCGCCCGAGGGCGGCGCCTTGAGGCGCCACTCGTAGACGACGTCCCCGACGACGAACGTCAGCGTCGCAGGCCCGCACGAGGCGCCGCAGCGTGGCGGGACGTAGCGCGCCGCCTGCCCGCCCGGGAGGCGGAGGTTCGACCGCGCCACGAGGACGCCGCGGCGGCCCTCGAACGAGGCGACGAAGCAGGCCGTCGACGTGCCGCAGCGGGGCGCCGCGGCGATCGTCACCGACCAGCGGTCGGGATGGTGGAAGCCGGTGAGGTAGAGCCGGCGCACCGTCGAGTCCCCCGGGATGGCGCGGGGCAGCAGCACGCGGATCTCGGTGCCGCGGTCGACGGCTGCGACCTCCTTCGGGAAGCGCGCGCGCACGTCGAGCGTGGTCGCGGCCGGCCCGTCGGCTGCTCCGCCGGGCGCCGCGAGGAGGAGCGCCCCGAGCGGGACGGCCACGGCGCGCGCGAGGCGCTGACAGCTCCTCACCGCGCGGCCATCGCGCGGGCCGGATCCACGGTGGCGGCGTCGAGCTCCTCGAAGGCGAGCGAGAACACGTCGGCCACGGCCTCCGCCGCGGAGCCGCGGACCTCGCCGACCGTGAGCGGCCGGCCGAGCTCGGCGGCCATCGTCGTGAACGAGGCGTCCTCGAGCCCGCAGGCGGTGATCCAGTCGGTGAACGGCGACGGGTCGAGGTCGACGTTGAGGGCGTAGCCGTGCGTCGTCACCCACCGGGAGGCGTGCACCCCGATCGACGCGATCTTCCGCGGCGGGGCGGCGCACCACACGCCGGTGAGCCCGTCGATCCGCTCGCCCGCGACGTCGAAGCGCGCGAGCGCCCGGATGATCGCCTCCTCCAGGTCGCGGACGTACCGGTGCAGGTCGCGCCCGTGGCGGTTCAGGTCGACGATCGGGTAGCAGACGAGCTGGCCCGGCCCGTGGTAGGTCGACTTGCCGCCGCGATCCGTCTCGACGACGTCGACGTCGACGCCGGCAGGGACGTGCAGCTCGGTCGCCTGCGTCCGCCGTCCGAGCGTGACGACGGGCTCGTGCTCGAGCAGGAGGACCGTGTCGGGCCGCTCGCCCGCCTTCACCGCCTCGGCGAGCGCGCGCTGGAGGTCCAGCGCGTCCGCGTACGGCACGAGGCCGGGCAGGTTCAGGAGGTGCGCGGGCCGCACGCTCCGGAGGCTACCCCGTGGGCTAGCCCTCGGACCAGCTCTCGAGGCGCTCGCGCAGCTCGCGGAGGAACGAGCCCGCGTACGCGCCGTCGATCAGCCGGTGGTCGTACGTGAGCGTGACGTTCATCATCGGTCGGATCGCGATCACGTCCTGGCCGAGCTCGTCCTGGACGACCCACGGCCGCTTCACCAGCGCGTAGGTGCCGAGGATCGCGGCCTGCGGCTGGCTGATGATCGGCGTCCCGTGGAAGGTGCCGTAGCCACCCGGGTTCGTGATCGTGATCGTGCCGCCCTGGACGTCGTCGGGGAGGAGCTTCTTCGTCCGGGCCTTCTCGGCGAGCTCTGCGATCGCGCGCGCGATGCCGAGCAGGTTGAGGTCCTGCGCGTTCCGGATCACGGGGACGATGAGGCCCTTGCCGTCCTCGAGCGAGACGGCCATCCCGACGTGGACGTGCGACCGCGTCACGATCTTCTCGCCGCGGATCTCGCCGTTGATCCAGGGCCAGTCCTTCAGCGTCTCGACGGCGGCCTGCGTCACGAACGAGAGATACGTCGGATTGACGCCGTAGGTCGCCTGGTACTCCTTCTTCAGGCGCTCCCGCGCGGCGACGACGCGCGACATGTCGACCTCGATCGCGCTCGTCACGTGCGCCGAGGTGTCGAGCGAGCGCCGCATGTGCTCCGCGATCCCGCGGCGCATGGCGTTCATCGGCTCCTCGTGCTCGACGCCGATCGGCAGCGCCGCCGCCGCCGGTGCGGGTGCAGTCGCCGCGGGGGCGGGCGCCGGCGCCGGCGTCGGAGCAGGAGCGGCGGGCGCGTCGGGCGGCGGGGCGGCCGGTGCCTCGGGGGCTGCCGGAGCGGCGGGCGCCTCGGGCGGCGGGGCGACCGGTGCCTCGGGGGCTGCCGGAGCGGCTGCGGCCGGGGCCTCCTCGACCGGGGCGGGCGCCGCTGCGGCCCCCGACTCGATGAACGCGAGGATGTCCTTCTTGGTGACGCGGCCACCCTGGCCGGTGCCCGGGACGGCGG
>DASTKY010000094.1:0-6289 GCA_035715495.1 Gaiella sp.
CGGGAACGCGCTCTTGCCCATCAGGGTCGTGATCACGGGAAGCCCGCCCGTCTCGGCCAGCTCGAGCAGCTCCTCGCACGCGTCGCCGTTCAGCGTCCCGCCGCCGACGTACAGCACCGGCTTCCGGGCGAGCGCGATCGCCTTCGCGGCCTCGCGGATCTGCAGCGGGTGCACCTTCGAGGGCGGCCGCCAGCCGGGCAGCTCGACCGTCTCGGGGTACGCGAAGTCGAAGACCGCCTCCTGGACGTCGCGCGGCACGTCGACGAGGACGGGGCCGCAGCGGCCGGTGCGGGCGACGTGGAACGCCGCCTTGATCGCCGCCGCGAGCTCCTCGACGTCCTGGACGAGCCACGAGTGCTTGACGATCGGGAGCGTGATCCCGGTGATGTCGCACTCCTGGAAGGCGTCCGTGCCGATCAGGTGCGTGCGCACCTGGCCCGTGATGCAGACGAGCGGCGTCGAGTCCATCCACGCGTCCGCGATCGGGGTCACGAGGTTCGTCGCGCCGGGGCCCGACGTCGCGATCGCGACGCCGACGCGGCCGGACGCGCGGGCGTAGCCCTGCGCCATGTGGCCGGCGCCCTGTTCGTGCCGCGCGAGCACGTGCCGCACGGTCGTGCCGCGCGCCATCGCGTCGTAGGTCGGCATGATCGCCCCGCCGGGGATCCCGAACATGACCTCGACGCCCTCGGCCTCGAGGCACCGCAGGATCGCGTCGCCGCCCGTCATCCTCATCGTGCGCCTCCCAGTGCGAACTCCGTGTCGCGGCGCGCGCTCGGCAGGAGCCCGAGCACGGCGTCGACGAACTCGCGCGTCGTCGCCGCGACGCCCGGGCCGGAGACCTCGCTGGGCCGCCGGGGGGCGCGAAGCGCGAGCGTGAGGCTGTCCTCGAGCGCCTCGGCGGCCGCGACGCGGCCGAGCCCCTGCGAGAGGAGGAGCGCCGTCGCGAGCAGCATCGGGCTCGGGTCTGCGACGCCCTGCCCCGCCAGGTCGCTCGACGTCGCCTGGGACGGGGCGAAGAGCCCGGGCCCGGTCGTCGAGAGCTGGCCCGTGGCGACGAGCCGCCGCTTCCCGTTGAGGCGCGGCGCGGAGGAGAGCGCGTCGCCGAGGACGTCCTCCGCGACGACCACGCCGGCCGGCCCGGCCGCGAGCCGCTGCAGGGCCTCGGTCAGGGTGAGGTGCTCGACCTCGACGCCGGGATGCCGCTCCGCGTGCCGGTCGACGAGACCCGACCAGTCGGCGCCGACGCCCACGGACGCGACGCGGCCGGAGCGGGCGGCGGCGAAGGCGCGTGCGATGGTCCAGTCGGCCGCGTCCGCGTCGAGCGGCGCGAAGACCGTCGCCTCGCCCGTCTCGTCGAGGACGCGCGTGACCGTCGCGCAGAGATCGAGGGCGGCGCGGAGCCCGTCGAGTGCCGGGGCCGCGTCGCCGGCCACGAGCACCGCGTCGGCGCTCGCCGTCGCCTCGCGCGTCGCGACCGGGAGATGGTGGCCCGAGCGCGTCAGCGCCTCGGTGTCGAACGGCGGGTGGAGCTCCTCGACGAGGAACCCGTGCTCGGCGCCGAGCCGCGTGAGGGTCCGGCTGGCCGCCGCCGTCACCTCGGGGCCGATGCCGTGCCCGGCAAGGCACGCGACGACGTAACGCCGGACGATCATCGGAATCGGTTGGGGTTCGGGGTTGACACGGGTGTGGCTCCTCTCGCTCGGTACGCCCGGTGGACGCACCTCCGGTGTGGTATCGGTCGGCGTGTGCGCTAGCGATAGCGCGTGAGCGAAAGATCTCCCCTAGGAGGGGAGAATCGCGATGAGCTCGATGCCGATGCCGACCGCTACCGCGGGGCGCGCTACGAGTGAAGCCTCGGGTACGTGGCAGAGCCTCATCGAGACCCAGAGTGCCGTAGGCGGCGGGCCGTGTCAACAACCGAAGGTCCGGCTTGCGACCTGGACCTTCAGTCACTACCATCGATGATCGATGATTCGCGCCGCGGCACTCACGGCATCCGGGCCCGCACGGAACCCCGTAGCGGTCCCGTCCTCGATTGCCTTCGCCGCGCCGAAAGCGCGCTAGCCGGCGACTTCTTCCCGTCACCGCCTGCTAGCGCCACATCCGACGGGACGCCTCTCCGTTCCTCTCCGCTCGACCCCGACGAAAGGCTGGAGCACCCGTCGTGAGCACGACGCCACTGCACGATCCGACCCGCGAGCGCGATGCCTGTGGCATCGGCCTCGTCGCGGACGCGCGCGGGCGGGCCTCGCGCGAGCTCCTCGACCGTGCCCTGGCGGGCCTCGCCGCGGTCGCGCACCGCGGCGCCTGGGCCGCCGACGGGGTGAGCGGCGACGGCGCGGGCGTCCTGCTCCCGCTCCATGCCTCCCTGACGGGCGTCGACGGCGCCGGGATCGCGATGTGCTTCCTGCGCGAGCCGTGGCTCCGCGGCGTCGTCGAGGACGCGTGTCGCGCGGAGGGGCTCGAGCCGCTCGGCTGGCGCGACGTCCCGCACGACGTCTCGGCGCTCGGCTCGAGCGCGGCCGCGAGCGTCCCGCGGATCGCCCAGCTCGTGCTCGCCCCGTGCGACGAGCCCGACGCGGAGCTCCGCGCCTACCGGGCGCGCCGGCGTGCGGAGCTCGTCGAGGGCGTCTACCTCGCCTCTCTCTCCTTCCGGACGGTCACGTACAAGGCGCTCTCGGCCGCCACGCAGCTCGCAAGCTTCTACCCCGACCTCCGCGACCCGGGCTGGGCGGTCTCCTGGGCCATCTTCCACCAGCGCTTCTCGACGAACACGGCCCCGAGCTGGGAGCGCGCGCAGCCCTTCCGGCTGATCGCGCACAACGGCGAGATCAACACGATCGAGGGCAACGTCGCGTGGATGGAGGCGCGCGAGCACGCCCGCGGGCTCGACCCCGCGCTCGCGCCCGCGCTCGACCGGACGGGCTCGGACTCCGCGCTGCTCGACAACGCCCTCGAGCTGCTCGTCCGCTCGGAGGTCGACGTGACCGAGGCGCTCTCGCAGCTCGTGCCGCCCGCCTGGCAGAACGACCCGCGCGTCTCCGAGGAGGAGCGCGCGATGCGCCGCTACCACGCGATGCTCGTCGAGCCGTGGGACGGCCCGGCGGGCCTCGTCTTCACGGACGGCGTCAGCTCCGGCGCGAAGCTCGACCGCAACGGCCTGCGGCCGCTGCGCGTCGCCGTCGCCGGCGACCTCGTCGTCGTCTCGTCCGAGGCCGGCGCCGTGCCGCTTCCCGAGGGGACGCAGGTGCGCCGCGCGCGGCTCGGCCCCGGTCAGCTGCTCGCGGTCGACCCGACCCACGGCCTGCGCTTCGACGGGGAGCTCGCCCGCGACCTCGCACGGAGCCGGCCGTACGCGGACTGGGTCGCCGAGTCGCTGACGGTCGGGGAGCAGGGCGCGCCCGTCGGCGAGCCGGACGCCGGGCTGCTGGCGCGGCACGCGCTGCACGGCTACACGCGCGAGGAGTTGAGCCTCATGCTCCGCCCGATCGCGCAGGCGGGCCAGGAGCCCGTCTACTCGATGGGCGACGACGCGCCGATCGCGCCGCTCGCAGGGCGGGCGCGGCCGCTCGCCTCCTACTTCCGGCAGCAGTTCGCCCAGGTCACGAACCCCGCGATCGACCACTACCGGGAGCGGACCGTGATGTCCGTCGCGACGCTCGTCGGCGCCCGGGCGCCGCTCGGCACCGAGGGCGCCCTGCCGCCGCTCGTCGCGCTCCCCTCGTTCCTCGTCACGCCGGACGGCCTCGACGCGCTCGAGCCGGTCGCGATCGACGCGACCTTCACCGCCGAGGAGGGCCTCGGTCGCGCGGTCGACCGCGTCGCCGACGCCGCGGCGGAGCTCGTCGAGGCCGGCGCCGCCGTCGTCTGCCTCAGCGACCGCGAGGCGGGAGGCGACCGCGCGCCGATCCCCTCGCTGCTCGCCGTGGCCGCCGTCCACGGGCAGCTGACCGAGCGGGGGCTCCGGACCCGCTGCTCGCTGCTCGTGACGAGCGACGAGGCGCGCGACACGCACATGGTCGCGACGCTCGTGGGCTACGGCGCGGACGTCGTCTGCCCGCGGCTCGCCCTCGAGACCGTCGCCCAGCTCGCCGCGACCGACAAGGTCGGCGGCGACCGCCCGTCCGCGGCCGAGGCGCAGCGGCGCCTGCTGCGCGCGCTCGAGGACGGCGTGCTCAAGGTCATGTCGAAGTCGGGCATCTCCGACGTCGCGAGCTATCGCGGAGCGCGGCTCTTCGAGGCCGTCGGCCTCGACCGGCGCCTCTGCCGCCGCTTCTTCGGCTCGACTGCCTCCGCGATCGGCGGGATCGGTCTCGACCGGCTCGAGCGCGAGGCGCTCGACCGCCTCGCCGCGAGCGAGGCCGAGAAGGTCGCGCTCGAGAACCCCGGCTTCTACAAGTTCCGCAAGGGCGGCGAGCCGCACGCGACCGACCCGGACGTCGTCGAGGCGCTCCAGCAGGGCGTCACCGCGGCGCACGCGCTGGTGAAGGCGGTCAAGGGCGAGCGGTTCGAGCTCTACGAGCGCTTCTCGGCGCTCGTCAACGAGCGGCCGCCGATGGAGCCCCGCGATCTGCTCGAGCCCGTGGCCGCCGGCGAGCCGCTGCCGCTCGAGCAGGTCGAGCCCGTCGACTCGATCGTCCGCCGCTTCTCGGGCGGCGCGATGTCGCACGGCGCCCTCTCGGCCGAGGCGCACGAGACGATCGCGATCGCCTTCAACCGCCTGGGCGGCCGCTCGAACTCCGGTGAGGGCGGCGAGGACCGGAGCCGCTACCGCGACGAGCGCAACTCGGGGATCAAGCAGGTCGCCTCGGGCCGCTTCGGCGTGACGGCCGAGTACGCGTCGTTCGCCGAGGAGCTCCAGATCAAGATCTCGCAGGGCTCCAAGCCGGGCGAGGGCGGCCAGATCCCGGCCCACAAGGTCACCGAGGAGATCGCGCGGCTCCGCGGCACGGGCCCCGGCGTCTCGCTCATCTCGCCGCCGCCCCACCACGACATCTACTCGATCGAGGACCTCGCGCAGCTCGTCTTCGACCTGTAGGAGGTCAACCCGGACGCCGACGTCTCGGTGAAGCTCGTCGCCTCGACCGGCGTCGGCCTCATCGCCGCCGGCGTCGCGAAGGCGCACGCCGACGTCGTCCACATCGCGGGGGCCGACGGCGGCACGGGCGCGAGCCCGCTCGCCTCGATCAAGCACGCGGGCGCGCCGTGGGAGCTCGGGCTCGCCGAGACGCAGCAGGCCCTCGTCGCCAACGGGCTGCGCGGGCGCGTCCGCGTGCGCGTCGACGGCGGCTTCAAGACCGGTCGCGACGTGATCCTCGCGGCGCTCCTCGGGGCGGACGAGTTCTCGTTCGGCACGTCGCTCCTCCTCGCCGAGGGCTGCCTGATGGTCCGCTCCTGCCACCTCGACACCTGCCCGGTCGGGATCGCGAGCCAGCGGCCGGAGCTCCGCGCCAAGTTCGGCGGGACGCCCGAGATGGTCGAGGCGTACCTCCGCTTCGTCGCGCTCGAGGTCCGGGAGCAGCTCGCCGCGCTCGGCCTCCGCTCGGTCGACGAGGCGGTGGGCCGCACGGACCTGCTGCGCCAGAAGCGGACCGGGGACGCGGCCGCCGACGCGCTCGAGCTCGGCCGGCTGCTCGTCCGCGAGCACGGCGGCCCGACGCGCTACGTCGGCCAGCCGGTGCCGCACGAGGGCGACCGGCTCGGCGCGCTCCTGGCGGCGCAGGGCAAGGCCGCGATCAGCGGGGCGCGGATCGTCGAGCCCTCTTACGAGATCACGAACGGCGACCGCGCGATCGGCGCGCGCCTGGGCGGCGCGATCGCGAAGGTCGCGGGCGACGCCCCGCCGGCCGGCCGCGTCCGCGCGCACTTCGAGGGGGCCGCGGGCCAGAGCTTCGGCGCCTTCCTCACCGCCGGCGTCGAGCTGCGGCTCGTCGGCGAGGCGAACGACTACGTCGGCAAGGCGATGTCCGGGGGCAGGATCGTGATCTCGCCGCCCGCGGCCGATGCCGGCGACCCGTGCCTCGTCGGGAACACCGTGCTCTACGGCGCCACCGGCGGCGAGCTCTTCTGCGCCGGCTCGGCGGGCGAGCGGTTCGCGGTGCGCAACTCGGGCGCCGTCGCGGTCGTCGAGGGCGTCGGCGACCACGCCTGCGAGTACATGACCCGCGGCACCGTCGTCGTCCTGGGCGGCCACGGCCGCAACCTCGGCGCCGGCATGACGGGCGGCGAGGCGTTCCTCCTCGGCGCGGACGAGCGCCTCGTCAACGACGAGCTCGTCGCGCTCACC
>DASTKY010000095.1:0-2273 GCA_035715495.1 Gaiella sp.
TCGGGAAGAAGACGATGTCTGCGTCGCTCGGCACGCGCGTCACGAGCGACGAGAAGTCGGTCGTGTTCACCGAGGTCGACTGCCTGATCGTCGTGACGCCCTTGCGCTTCAGAACCGCCTCGGCCGCGTCGGCGAGACCCACCGAGTACGGCTCCTGGAAGTCGATCAGCACGACCTTCTTCGCGTTGAGCTTGTCGATCATGTAGTTGGCGTCCGTCGGGCCCTGGATGTAGTCGCCGGGCACGACCCGGAAGAAGCCCGCCGTGGCCTCCTTCGTCGACCCCTGGGTCAGCGACGTGCGCGTCGCCGAGGGCGAGATGTGGGCGATCCCGGCCGCGAACAGCGCGTTCGAGGCCGATGCCGCCGCACCCGACGTCGCCGGGCCGATCACCGCGACGAGCCGGGAGTCGGCGATCATCTTCTGGGCGACGACGAGACCCTCGCCGGGCCCCTTCTCGACCGGCGTGTCGCCGAGGACGACCTGGACCTTGAGCCCGAGCGGCCTGGCGAGCGTCGAGGCCGCGTACCGCGCCCACGACAGCTGCTCCTGGCCGAGGAAGCCCGCGCCGCCCGTGAGCGGCGTGATGATCCCGATCTTCAGCGTTCCGTTGCAGTTGACCGCCTGCGTCCTGGCAACGCCCGACGAGCCAGCTCCCGCGGTCGATGCCAGCGCTGCGGCGACGATCGTCGCGAGCGCGAGCACCACTCCTCCGCGTCCTCTCATTCGGTCCCTCCTTGGATGAAAAACCCTTCACACCTGAGACGCCTGTCTGCCGATCGATGTTGCGACCCCAGGGTTCGCGTCCGCAGGGAGCGGAGTCTCGCAGGGGTCCCCGTGACATGTCAATGAGCCCCGCGGGGCCGCCAGGAGTACGGGAAACCCCCGTCTACGGCGGGCGCGCCGCGGCTACAGTCCCGCCGCCGTGCCTGCCGTCGTCGAAGCGATCGACCTGCGCCGGACGTACCGCACGACCACGGGGACGTTCCGCCGGCGCTCCCTCGAGGTCGAGGCGGTCCGCGGGGTCAGCTTCGAGATCGAGGAGGGCGAGCTCTTCGGCCTGCTCGGCCCGAACGGCGCCGGCAAGACCACCACGATCAAGATGCTGATCACGCTCCTGATCCCGACCTCGGGGCAGGCGAGGGTGCTCGGCCGCGACGTGGTGGACGACGCCCACTGGGTGCGACAGCGGATCGGCTACGTGTTCGGCGGCGACCGCGGCCTCTACGAGCGCCTCTCGGCGCTCGACAACCTCCGCTACTTCGCGGAGCTCTACGGCGTCGAGCCGCGCACGCAGCGGGCCCGGATCCACGAGCTGCTCGAGCTCGTCGGCCTCGAGGGCCGCGAGAAGGAGCGGGTCGAGGGCTACTCGCGCGGCATGCGCCAGCGGCTCCACATCGCCCGCGGGCTCCTGCACGACCCGCCCGTCCTCTTCCTCGACGAGCCGACGATCGGCGTCGACCCGGTCGGCGCGCGGGAGCTGCGCTCGACGATCGGCGGCCTCAAGGAGGCCGGCAAGACCGTCCTGCTGACCACGCACTACATGTTCGAGGCGGACGCGCTCTGCGACCGGATCGCCGTCGTCGCGAAGGGCAAGATCGTCGCCGAGGGGACGCCCCGCGACCTGAAGCAGCAGGTCGCGGAGGGCGTCGTCGTCGAGATCGAGGTGTACGGGATCGAGGAGCACCGGCTCGACGCGATCCGCTCGCTCGAGGGCGTCACCTCCGTCGCCGTCGAGGACCGCGACCAGGCGCAGGTCGTCGTCGTGCAGGCGGCGGCGGAGACCGAGCCGACGCACGACGTGCTCGCCCGGCTCGACGGGGTCTCGCTCGGGCGGGTCACGACCCGCGAGCCGACGCTCGAGGACGCGTACGTGGCGCTCGTCACCGAGCAGCCGATCGCCGCCGACGGCTGATTCGCCTTTACACGCGGCTTACCTCGGCGCACCGCTTCTCTTACGCCGCCCTGGGACGATGCGTGCGTGAGAGCCCTGTGCGCGGCGGTCGCGGTGTGCGCGTCGCTCGTCGCGGCCGCGCCGGCGCTTGCCGCCGACCGGGTCGAGCGCGGCATCGTCCAGTCGCTCGGCCCGACGACGATCGTCCTGCGCGCGCTCGACGGCACCGACGTCGCGGTCGGGCTCGCGCCGGCGACGCGCTACCGGCTGAACGGCCGCGCAGCGTCGCCGGGACAGATCCTCCCCGGCTTCGTGGCCGAGGCTGTGCGCGGGGCGACGGGCGCCGCGGTCGCCGTCCGCGCCTTCGGCGCGGCGGGGCGC
>DASTKY010000096.1:0-2341 GCA_035715495.1 Gaiella sp.
GCGCCATTCCCGCCGTTCGCGTACGCGCTCGCGCGCGTTGCGTCGTTCCCGAGCGTCGCCTGGCTCGCGCCCGAGCCGTCCGCGCCGTTCCTCGACCTGATCGCGGCGACCCGGGCGGCGTTCCCGGACCACCCGCCGTACGGCGATCCGACGCTAGAGGCCGTGCCGCACTGCACGGTCGGCGGGGACGCGGGCGACGAGGTCGACGACCGTGTGCTCGAGGACATGCTCGGCGAGCTCCGCGAGGGGCTCGGCGCCGCGCTGCCGATCCCGTGTCGGGCCGAGGCCGTGACGCTCCTCGTCGAGCAGGCCGACGGGACGTGGCGTCGCGGTCCCGCGTTCCCGCTCGAGGGGCGCGCGGCGTGAGCCACTTCCGCCGCGTCTCGGTGCGGGCGCGCGGCGACGACGCCGAGCCTCTGCGCGCCCGCCTGCTCGGCCTCGTCCCGGCCGGGCTCGAGGAGCGGGCGCTCGAGGACGGCGACGTCGAGCTCTCGGCGTACGTGCCGACCGACGCGGTCGAGCGGCTGCTCGCCGCGCTGCCGGATGCCGCCGTCGAGGACGTCCCCGACGGCTGGGAGGACGCGTGGCGCGCGTTCCACCACCCGGTGGAGGCGGGCGGGCTCTGGCTCGGCCCGCCCTGGGAGGCGCCGCCCGACCCGGCGCGCGCCGTCGTGATCGATCCCGGCCGCGCCTTCGGGACGGGTGCCCATCCGACGACGCGCCTCTGCGTCGAGCTGCTCGCCGTCGAGGAGCGCCAGGGCTCCGTGCTCGACGTCGGCTGCGGCTCCGGCGTGCTCTCCATCGCGGCGGCGCGCCTCGGCTTCGGCCTGGTGACGGCGGTGGACAACGACCCCGTCGCGGTCGAGACGACCCGCGCGAACGCGGACGCGAACCGCGTCACGCTCGCCGCCGCGACGCTCGACGCGCTCGCGGAGCCCCTACCGGGCGCCGACCTCGTCGTCGCGAACGTCCTGCTGAGACCGGTCGAGGCGATCCTCCTGCGTGTGGACGCCCCGCGCGCGATCACGTCCGGCTACCTCGTCGCCGACCTGCCCCACGCGCCGGGGTGGGCGCGCGCCGCGAGGCGCGAGCTGGACGGCTGGGCCGCCGACCTCCTCGTCCGGGAGGGCCCCGCCGACCGACCGGCCGATGCGACCGTCTAAGCTCTTGGGCCTCGCATGGCGACCTTCTCGACGCGGTTCCTCGGCTGCAAGGTCTCGTTCGCCGACGCACAGGCGATTCGTGACCGGCTGCTCGGGGACGGGCACACCGAGGTCGCGACCGGCGGCGAGATCCAGGTCGTCAACACGTGCTGCGTCACCCATGAGGCGGTCTCGAAGTCGCGGCAGGCGGCGTCGCGGGCGGCCCGCAGCGCGCGCACCGTCTACCTGACCGGCTGCGCGTCGCGCCTGGAGGGCGCCTTTCCGGACGCGCCCGACAACGTCGTCGTGACGGAGCGCACGGGCGAGGCGGCCGCGGCCTTCGTCGCGCGCGACGTCGGCGCGCTCGGGTGCGTCGAGGCAGAGCACCGGCTCGACCGGTGGCGGGCGTTCGTGCGGATCCAGGACGGCTGCTCGTTCGCCTGCGCGTTCTGCGTCATCCCGCACGTGCGCGGCGCGACGCGGAGCCGCACCGCCGCAGCCGTGCTCGCGGAGATCCGGCGTCGCGTCGACCAGGGCCACCGCGAGATCGTCCTCACCGGCGTCAACCTCGGTTGCTTCCGCGACCGCGCGGCGGGCTACGCCCTCGCGCGGCTCGTGCGCGAGGCCGGCGCCGTGCCCGGCGTCGAGCGGCTGCGGCTCTCGTCCATCGAGGTGAACCACGTCGACGACGAGCTCGCCGCGGCCGTGCGGGAGACGCCGACGGTCTCGCCGCACCTGCACGTGCCGCTCCAGTCCGGTGACGACGGCGTGCTGCAGGCGATGGGCCGCCGCTACACCGCGGCGGGCTTCGCCCGGAGGCTCGAGCGGCTCGAGGGCATCCACCTGACGACCGACGTGATCGTCGGCTTCCCCGCCGAGGACGAGCCGGCGTTCGCCCGCACGCTCGAGCTCGTCGAGCGGCTCGGGATGACGAAGGTGCACGTCTTCCCGTACTCGCCGCGGCCGGGAACGCGCACGGCGGCCGACGACCGCGTGCCCGTCGAGGCGAAGCGCGAGCGCGGCGCGCGGCTGCGCGCCCTCTCCGACGAGCTCTGCCGCCGCCGCTGGAAGGCGAAGCTGGGCTCCGAGGACGTCGTCCTCGTCGACCGGCCCGGGCGCGGCTACGGCGACGACTACTCGCCGTGGCTTCTCGACGCACCCGTCGGCGAGCTCGTCCGGGTCCGCGCCGGGGCCGTCAC
>DASTKY010000097.1:0-5394 GCA_035715495.1 Gaiella sp.
CATGAGGCCGCCGACCCCGCGCCAGGCTCCGGCCTTGGCGCGGTAGGCCGCGAGCCGGCGTCCGTCGCGGCCGCGGGTCGCGACGTCGTAGCCGAGCTCGTGCAGGAGGTCGCCCGCCACCGCCTCGAAGGCGGCGACGTCGGCGGGCGCCATCTCGGTGCGCCAGTTCCGCACGCCGACCCGGGGCGGCTCGTTGAGCCGCTGCTGGTGCTCCTTGCGGGCCGAGTCGGTCTGCCCGACGTAGCCGAGCATCGCCTCGTCGTACGTGAGCCCGAGGAACCGGCAGATCCCTCCGAGCTCGGCGTCGGGAGCCGCGACGAGCGCCTCGTAGCCCACCTCGAGGTAGCGCTCGGGGCCGACGCGCGCGCCGAGCTCCCGGGCGCCCCGCACCTCGGTCGCCCACTGGCAGGCGAAGCCTCGGGCGTCGCGGGGATGGCCCCAGCCCTCGGTCATGATCCCCGCGGGCACGGAGAGGAACGAGAGCGCCGCGTCACGCCCGTCCCGCACGAGATGGACGAACCGCGCCTCGGGGAAGAGGCGTTCCAGGAGGGGCAGGTGCTGCATGTAGAGCGGCGTCTTGTCGCCCCAGCGGTCCTTGCCCCGCTCCGCCGCGTACGTCGCGAAGACTGCGCCGATCGCCTCGCCCGTCGTCATCCCCGGCCGGAGCCGCGCGGCGACGGCGGCGGGTGACACCCGCCACTCGACGAGCGTCGAGAGCCGGCGCAGGTCGTCGACGAAGGCGTCGACGTCGACCGTGCCGCGATGCCGCCGGGCGAGCTGGGGGACGAAGTACGACTCGTCCGGGACCGCGAGCTCGGGGCTGCGGTCGAGCATCACCCGGAGGAGCGTCGTCCCGGAGCGGCGGACGCCGAGCACGAGGACCGGGGCGCCGGGAGCGGGCATCGGCGCAGGGTAGACGCATGCGATACTTCCCGAAATGAAGCGAGCCACGCGTCGCGCCGACCCGTACCGCGACACCGACGTCATCGACGAGCGCGCCCCGCGCGTGAACCAGACCGTGATCGGCCTCCTCGCCCTCGTGGCGGTGCTCACCGGCTGGTGGTGGCTCCTCGCCCTGCTCGCGCTGCAGCTCGCGCTCGGGCTGACGCTCGGCCGGCGGTGGTGCGTCGCGTGCGTCTTCTACTTCGAGGTGCTCCAGCCCCGGTTCGGCGAGGGCCGGCTCGAGGACGCGCGGCCGCCGCGGTTCGCGAACCTCGTCGGGCTCGTCGTGCTCACCGCGGCGTCGGCGGCCCACGCCGTCGGATGGTCGACCGCCGGCGCGGCGCTCGGGCTCCTGGTCGCCGCGTTGGCGCTCCTTGCGGCGGCGACCGGCTTCTGCGCCGGGTGCACCGCGTTCCGGATCGGCTACCGCCTGACGGGACGGCCGTTCGTCTCGTGTCCGCTGCCGCCCGCGCTGCCCGACGCCTAGGGGCCCGGCTCGGGCTGCGAGCGGCTGGGGAGCGGCTCGGGTGAGCGGCTCACGAGCCCCATCAGCGTCGCGGCGACCGCCGCGATCGCGGCCGCGATCGCCCCGCCGAGGACGATCGCGTCCGCGCCGGGGGGGTCGACCAGCTTGACGCCGGCGAGGGTCAGGGTCGCCGCGAGGGCGATCCGCAGCGCCCGGTCGGGGAGCTTCACGGTGAACATCCCGCCGATCAGGACGCCCGGGACGGAGCCGACCAGGAGCCACCCCGTCGCGGCGAGGTCGACATGGCCGGCGACGAGATGCCCGGCGCCCGCGACGGTCAGGAGGATCGCGGCGTGGAAGATGTCCGTGCCGACGATCTTCGCGGCGGTGAGCGGGAAGGCGATCAGCATCACGAGGCCGAACAGCGTGCCGCTCCCGACCGACGTCAGCCCGACGACGAAGCCGCCGACCATCCCGGTCGCGACGGCGATCGCCCGGTCGCGGTTCGAGAGGAGGAACGGCCTGTCCTCGGGGCTCGAGTGGAGGTACGCCTTGACGAGGAAGGCGATGCCGCAGACGACGAGGGCGACGCCCAGGACCGCCTTCGCGGTGTCCTCGTAGCCGTCGCCGTAGGTCTTCTTGAGCCACCACGCGAGCCAGACGCCGAGGATCGAGAACGGCGCCGAGCCGATCAGCATCCAGGCCGTGAGCCGCGCGTGGACGTGCCCCATTCGGCGGTGCTGGACGGCACCGAACGACTTGAAAATGGCACCGTGGACGATGTCCGTCCCGATCGCGATCGACGGCTTGAACCCGAAGAAGAGGACGAGGAGCGGCGTCATCAGCGAGCCGCCGCCCATCCCCGTGAACCCCACGAGCAGGCCGACGAGCAGACCCGCGAGGGAGAGCTTCCAGTCCACTCAGTCGTCGACCGTCGAGCCGAGCAGGATGTGCTTCAGCGTGTCGGCGCGGAGCCCGAGCCGGAGCGTCTCGACCGGGATCACCTCGTCCGGCGGGATGTTGCCGAGGTTGACGTTCGGGCCGTACTGCCGGACGAACCACGCCTGCGACGCCTTCGTCGGCGCCTCGAAGAGCAGGCTCTCGACCGAGACCTCGTGGGCGATCTCGTCGAGGAGGCCCGTGCGCATGTCCCCGTCCGAGCGGAAGATGCCCGACGTGCCGCCCTCGCGGCCCTCCGTGATCACCTTCCAGGCGCCGGCGCCGAGCTCCTCCTTGATCCACTCGACCCACTGGTACGGCGCGTAGACGACGTCCGAGTCCTTCGAGCCGACCTCCGAGAGCACGGTGAAGTCCCGCGCGAAGTCGGCGATCAGCTCGAGCTTCCGCTCGCGCGGGATGTCGAGCGTCCCGTCGGAGATCTCCACGTGCGAGAAGCGGTGCTCGGTGAGCCACTGCTTGAACTCGTCGAGCCGGTCGCGCGCGTAGACGGCCTCGAAGAGCGTCCCGCCGCAGACCACGGGCGTCTCGAAGGAGCGGTAGAGCGCGATCTTCTTCTCGAGGTTGTTCGTGACGTAGCTCGTGCCCCAGCCGAACTTGACGATGTCGACGAACTCGCCGGCCGTGTCGAACATCCCCTCGATGTCGCGGAGGTTGAGGCCCTTGTCCATCACGTGGGTGAGGCCGACCTCGCGCGGCTTCCCCGGCCGGGCGGGGACGCCGAGGAACCCGTCACTGAATCCGGGCATACAGCTCCTCGAGCTTCGCCTTGGCGCGGTCCTGGACGTCGCGGTAGAGCGAGCCGCCGTGCGCGTCGATCCCGACGGTGAGCGGCCCGAAGTCCTTGACGCGGAACTTCCAGAGGCACTCGGGCATGAGCTCCTCCCAGGCGACCTCCTCGATCTCCTCGATCTGGGTCGTCTCGAGGGCGGCCGCGCCGCCGACGATCGCGAAGTAGACCATCCCGAGCCGCTGCATCGGCTCGATCGCCTCGTCCGGGAACCCGCCCTTGCCGCAGATCGCGCGCACGCCGTACTGCGCGCCGAGCCCCTCCGTGAAGCGCACCATCCGCGCGCTCGTCGTGGTGCCGATGCAGATCTTCTCGTAGCGACCCGGTCCGACCTTGCGGACGTTCGGCGCCGTGTGCAGGAGAAACGCGCCGCTCAGGTCCATCGGCGGCTCGATCCCCTGGTCGAAGATCCGGATCTGCGTCCGGTCGCGGATGCCGATGATGTGGCCCTGGACGACCACCTCGTCCCCGGCCCGGAGCTTCTCGATCTCGGCCGGGTCGGTGATCGGGAACGTCACCTCGTGCTGGGCCATCACGCCACCTCGCTCTGGTCGCGGGCGCCGCTCGAAGCGGAGTGCGCACGCACGCCCCCGCCCTGGGTGGGGAAGCCTCCCGCCGCCCTCACGGCCGATTCTACGAGCCGTCGGCTCGGCACTTCGTGCCGGTTCCGGAACATCTCGTCCACACCTCCGGCGACGTCGCACGCAACGCGCATCTCAGAACTCCCGGTCGAAGTCGACGGTCCCGTCCGCGGCGATGTGCGCCGACGCGCGCCGCGCCGCCCAGCACTGGTAGTTCACGGCGACGGGGTTGAGCGTCATGTGCGTGTCCGCGTGCTCGATGTGGCACTGGAGGACGGTCACGTCCCCGCCGAGCCCCATCGGGCCGATGCCGGTCTCGTTCAGCAGGTCGTAGAGCTCGTCCTCGAGCTGTGCGACGAGGGGGTCGGAGTTACGCGAGCCCACCGGCCGCGCGATCGCCTCCTTCGCGAGATGCATCGCGTAGTCCGCCGAGCCGCCGATCCCGATCCCGACGATCCCGGGCGGGCACGGCTTGCCGCCTGCGTCGACGATCGACGAGAGCACGAACTTCTTGATCCCTGCCACCCCGTCGGCGGGGACGAGCATCTTCAGGAACGTCATGTTCTCGGAGCCCGAGCCCTTCGGCACGCACTTCACGTCGAGCCCGTCCCAGTCCTCGATGAAGTCCCAGTGGACGATCGGCACGCGATAGCCGACGTTCTGACCGGTGTTCTCACGGGTCAGCGTGTGCACCGTGTTGGAACGGAGAGGATGCTCGACCGTCGCCCGCTCGGTGCCCGTCCTGAGCGACGCGTAGATCCGCGCGGGATGCAGCGGAAAGTGCTCGCCGACCCGGCAGTAGTAGACCGCGATCCCCGTGTCCTGGCAGACGAGGTTCTTCTGCTCGTCGGCGATCTCCACGTTGCGGTGGATCGTCTCGAGCACGCGGATCCCCGTCACCGAGGTCTCGCGGTCGCGCGCCGCGGCGAGCGCGTCGCGCAGGTCCTGCGGGATGTCCTTCAGCGCCCAGACGTAGAGGTGCGCGGCTGCGTCCTCGACGGCCTGCGCGAGATCGGTCGTCGTGATCGTCGTCATGCCTTCGCTTTCGTCGCGGCGGCCGTCCCGGCCCGGCGGCCGAAGACGACGCACTCGAGGAGTGAGTTGCCCATCATGCGGTTTCGCCCGTGCGTCCCGCCTGCGATCTCGCCGCAGGCGAAGACGCCCGCGAGCGTCGTCTCGGCGTCCGTGTCGATCACGAGGCCGCCGTTCTGGTAGTGGAGGACCGGGTACGTGAGGATCGGCTCGGCGAGCGGGTCGATCCCGCCGCCGCGGTAGCGGCGGAGCATGTACGGGAGCGAGATCTCGGCGTCGGCCTCGGCGATCCGGGTCGTGTCGAGGTAGACGGCCGGGCGCCCGTCCTCGGTCTGCGTGCCGCGGCCGGCCTCGACCTCGTCGAAGATCGCCTGGCTGACGACGTCGCGTGGGCCGAGCGAGTCGGTGAACTCCTCGCCGTCCGCGTTGAGCAGCACGGCGCCGTAGGCGCGGGTCGTCTCGGGGATCGAGTAGCCCTGCATCGTCGCCGGCCACGCGCCGCCGTTCGGGTGGTACTGCAGGGCGTCGAGATCGCGCGACTCGGCGCCCAGGCCGAGAGCGATCTCCGTCACCTCGCCGGTCGCCCCCGGATGGTTGGTCGACAGCTCGCCGCGCTCCTCCGCGAC
>DASTKY010000098.1:0-2718 GCA_035715495.1 Gaiella sp.
GAGGCCGACTTCTTCCGCAAGGCCCTCCTCAACTCGGCGCTGGTCGCCGGCGGCGTGACACTGCTCTCGCTCGCGATCGGCTCGCTCGCGGCGTTCGCGCTCGGCCGCTTCCGCTTCCGGGGTCGATCGCTCGTGATGTACCTGATGCTCTCGATGACGATGTTCCCGTCGATCGCCATCCTCGGCGCGCTCTACACGATGATCAACCGGTTCGGGCTCTACGACAGCCTCAGCGCGCTCGTCTTCAGCTACATGGTCCTCGTGCTGCCGCTCACCGTCTGGATCCTGACGGCGTTCATGGCGGGCCTGCCGAAGGACCTCGAGGAGGCCGCGTACGTCGACGGCGCCTCTCCGGTGCAGACGTTCTACCGCGTCATGCTGCCGCTCGTGGCGCCCGGCATCGTCACCGCGGGCCTCCTCGCGTTCATCGCCGCCTGGAACGAGTTCCTCTTCGCGCTCTCGTTCACGCAGTCGCCGGACAACTACACCGTGCCCGTGGCGATCACGAGCTTCACGGGCGAGTCGGGGAGTGCATTCGACCGTCCGTGGGGCCAGATCATGGCCGCGACCGTCGTGGTGACCGTGCCGCTGATCACGCTGACCCTGATCCTCCAGAAGCGGATCGTCGCCGGGCTCACCGCGGGGGCTGTGAAGGGCTAGCGGGTCAGATCGCCAGGCCGGACTGCGGGTCGAAGAAGTAGAGGCGGCTCGTGTCGACCGCGAGCTCGACCGGGCTCCCCTCGGCCGAGGGCGCCCGGGGGCTCACACGGGCGACGAACCGCGAGGTGCCGGGCGTCTTCCGGCGCGTCGGCGGCGCGTGCTCCACCGGCCCGCCGGGCGCGTCGGCGCCAAGCTCGACCGGGACGAGCCCCGTGGCCTCCACCTCGAAGTAGACGAGCACCTCCGCGCCGAGCGACTCGCTCAGGACGCAGACGGTCCGGATCCGCCGGTCGGCCGGCGCGTCGGGCACGACCCGGACGTCCTCGATGTCCTCGGGCCGGACTCCGAGGAGGACCGTCCGGCCGACGTAGCCGTCGAGCGCGGGTCGCGCGGCCTCGTCGTCGACCGCGAGGGTGTGACCGCCGAAGCTCACCTCGAGGCGGCCGTTCGCCCGGGCGAGCTCGGCCTCGACCATGTTGATCGACGGCGAGCCGATGAAGCTCGCCACGAAGTCGTTCCGCGGCCGCTCGTAGAGCTCCTCCGGCGTCGCGACCTGCTGCAGGCGGCCGTCGAGCATGACCGCGACCCGGTCGCCGAGGGTCAGCGCCTCGATCTGGTCGTGGGTGACGTAGATCGTCGTGACCCGCAGCCGGCGCTGGAGGTCGTGGATCTCGCCCCGCATCTGCACCCTGAGCTTCGCGTCGAGGTTGGAGAGGGGCTCGTCCATCAGAAACGCCTCGGGCTCCCGCACGAGGGCCCGTCCCATCGCGACCCGCTGTCGCTGGCCGCCGGACAGGGCGCGGGGCTTGCGCTTCAGGAAGTCGGCGATCTCGAGCGTCTCGGCGGCCTCCCGGACCCGTCGCGTGATCTCCTCCTTCGGGAGCTTCCGGTAGCGGAGCCCGAAGGCGAGGTTGTCCTCGACCGTCATGTGGGGGTAGAGCGCGTAGTTCTGGAACACCATCGCGATGTCGCGTTCCTTCGGCGTCAGGTCGTTCACGACGCGCTCGCCGATCCGGATCTCGCCCTCGCTGATCTCCTCGAGCCCCGCGAGCATCCGGAGGGCCGTCGTCTTGCCGCAGCCGGACGGCCCGACCAGCACCATGAACTCGCCGTCCTCGATCTCGAGGTCGAGGTCCTCGACGGCCCACGTCCCGTCGTCGTAGACCTTCGACACGCCGTCGTACGCGATCTCTGCCACGGCGAACCTCCTCGAGCCGGGAGTCTAGTGCTGCCTGCCGGGACTACATACCCCGTCCGAGGCGAATCGGCTCCTCCTACGATGGTCGCTGTGGCACCCAGGGTCACCGTCGTCGGGTCGGTCAACCTCGACCTCGTGGTGCGCGTCGAGCGGCTGCCGAGGCCCGGCGAGACGGTCGGAGGCGGCGCGTTCGCGCGCGTGCCCGGCGGCAAGGGGGCGAACCAGGCGGTCGCCTGCGCGCTGCTCGGGGCCGACGTCACGATGATCGCGTCGGTCGGGCGCGATCCCTTCGCCGACGAGGCGCTCGTGGGGCTCCGCGAGGCGGGCGTCGCCCTCCAGCTCGCCGAGGCCGACGCGCCGACCGGCGTCGCCGTCATCCAGGTCGACGCGGCGGGCGAGACCACGATCGCCGTCGCGCCCGGTGCGAACGGCGGGCTGCACGCCGTCGAGCTGCCTCCGCACGACGCCGTCCTCTGCCAGCTCGAGGTCCCCGACGACGCCGTGCTCGCGGCGTGGGAGGCGTGCACGGGCCTCTTCTGCCTCAACGCGGCCCCCGCGCGGCCGATCGCGGTCGACGCCGACCTGACGGTGGTGAACCGCCTGGAGCTCGCCGCGCTGACGCGTCGCGACGGGCTCGTCGCGCTGACGCTCGGGGCCGAGGGCGCCGTCCTCCTCGACGACGGCGAGGAGGTCGCACGTGCGGCTCCGCCTGCGGTCGACGCGGTGGACGGCACGGCCGCGGGCGACGCGTTCACCGCCTGTCTCCTCGTCTCGCTCCTGGAGGAGCGCGGGGAGGGGGAGGCGCTGCGTCGGGCCTGCGCCGCCGGCGCGCTCGCCGCGACCCGCTTCGGCGCGCAGCC
>DASTKY010000099.1:0-5597 GCA_035715495.1 Gaiella sp.
GCTCGCTCGACGTCGGCTCGCTGCGGCTGACGCGACTCGCCCTCCCGAGCGACCCGCCGACGGGGCGCGAGCTCGCCCGGGCGCGGTCGGCCGCGCGCTCCGCCTTCGCCCCGCTGGACCCGCCGCGCCCCGTCCTCGCGCTCGCGACCGGCGGCAGCGCGCGAGCGCTCGCCCGACTCGTCGGGCGCGTCTACGACCACGACGACGCGGCCGCGGCGGTGGCGCTCCTCGCGCGACGCCGCTCGGGCAAGGTCGCGCGCGACGTCGGCATCGACCCGTCGCGGGCGGGGACGCTGCTCGCGGGGGCGCTGCTCCTCGGCGAGGCGTCGCGGACACTCGGTCGGCCGCTGCGTCTCGCGCGCGGCGGGCTGCGGGAGGGCGCGGCGCTCGCGCTTGCCGCCGAGCCGATCGCACGCGCCGCCTAGCGAGACCTACGACCGCCAGGACTCCCAGAGCGCCGCGTACGCGCCGCCGTCGGCGAGCAGCTCGTCGTGCGTGCCCAGCTCCTCCAGGAGGCCGTCCTCGACCACGGCGACCCGGTCGGCGTCGTGCGCGGTGTGGAGCCGGTGCGCGATCGCCACCACCGTCCGCCCCTCGAGCACGGCCGCGAGCGAGCGCTCGAGGTGCCGCGCGGCGCGCGGGTCGAGGAGCGACGTGGCCTCGTCGAGGACGAGCGTGTGCGGGTCGGCGAGCACGAGCCGTGCGAGCGCGAGCTGCTGCGTCTGGGGCGGCGAGAGCGGATGGCCGCCGGCGCCGACCGTCGTCTCGAGCCCCTCGGGGAGCGCGAGCGACCACTCGAGCGCGTCGACGGCCGCGAGCGCCTCCGCGAGCTGCTCGGGCGAGGCGCCGGGGTGCGCCAACCGGAGGTTGTCCGCGAGCGTGCCGACGAAGACGTGCTGCTCCTGCGTGACGAGCGCCACCTCCTGGCGCAGCGTCTCCAGCGGGAGCTCGACGAGGTGGACGCCGCCGACCTCGACGCTGCCCGTCCGCGGCGGGTGGATTCCCGCGAGGAGCCGGCCGAGCGTCGACTTGCCCGCCCCCGAGGGCCCGACGACGGCGACGCGCTCACCCGGCTGCAGGTCGAGGTCGATGCCGTGCAGCACGTCCCGGCCGGGGACGTAGGCGTAGCGGACGTCGCGCGCGCTGAGGTCGTCGCCCTCCGGCATGCGGCCCGAGGCGACGCGGTCGGGCGGCACGGCCTCGATCCCGACGAGCCGCGCGAGGGACGCCCCGCCGACCTGGATCTCGTCGAGCCACGAGATGAGGCGGTCGACCGGGTCGGCGAGCTGCTGGGCGTAGAGCACGACGGCGGTCACCTCGCCGACCGACGCGTGCCCCGCGTGGACGAGCCAGCCGCCCCAGAGGAGCCCCGCGACCACCGGCAGGACGTAGGCGATCTCGGCGGTCGGGAACCAGAACGTCCGGAGCCGCAGGGTGTACCGCTCGGCTGCGTAGGCCTCCCGGAGGTCGTCGTCGACTCGGCCGACGCGGTCCTCGTTCAGCCCGAGGGACTCGACCGTGAGGCCCCCGTCGACGGTCTCCCCGACGGTGCCCGCGAGCGTGGCGTACGCGGCGCGCTCCCGGAGATAGCCCTGCGGCGCCCGCTTGAGGTACCAGCGGGTCCCGATCACGATCGCCGGCACGCCCGCGACGAGGGCGAGCGCCGCGGCCGGGCTCACCCAGATCGCGGCCGCGACGGTCAGCGTCGTCGTGAGGGCGGCGATCAGGGTCTCGGGGATCGCGAAGCGGATCGTGCGGGCGAGCGCGTCGACGTCGGCCGTCGTGCGCGAGACGAGGTCGCCCGTGCCCGCGCGCTCGACCGTCGAGAGGGGAAGGGCGAGCACGCGACGCATGAAGTCCTCGCGCAGCTCCGCGAAGATCTTCTCGGAGACGACGAACGAGGCGCGCCGGGCCGCCCACGTGAAGGCGGTCTGGAGGAGCATGAACCCGGCGAGGACGACCACGACCGTGTCGACGTACGACTCCGTCGTCCCGTCCCCGACCGCCTCGACGAGCCTGCCGAGCAGCACCGGGCCGGCGAGGCCGGTGGCCGCGGCGAACGCGTGGAGCATGACGACGCCCGCGAGCGCCCTGCGGTTCCGCCGGGCGAGGGCACGGGCGTGCTCGCGCAGGGCGGTGCCGTCCGCGACCGGCAGCAGGCTCACTCGCTCTCCCCCCGCGTGACGGTCTCGCGGTAGTCGGCCCGGTCGCGGAGGAGCTCGCGGTGCGTCCCCTCGGCCACCTGCCGCCCGTCGACCACGAGCACGACGCGGTCGGCCTGGTCGAGGACGAGCGGGCTCGTCGTCACGATCACGGTCGTCCGCCCGCTGCGGGCGCGCCGCAGGTCGCGGGCGATGCGCGCCTCGGTGTGGGCGTCGACGGCGCTCGTCGGCTCGACGAGGACGAGGATCTCGGGGTCGGCGAGCAGCGCCCGCGCGAGCACGAGCCGCTGCCGCTGCCCGCCCGAGAACGAACGGCCGCGCTCGTCGATCGTCGCGTCGAGGCCCTCGGGAAGCGCCTCGAGCACGTCGAACGCGTTCGCCACGCCGACGGCGTCGAGGATCGCCTGGTCGGACGCGGCCCGCCGCCACGGGTCGAGCTGGCCGCGGAGCTCACCGGAGAAGAGGATCGGCTCCTGCTCGCTGACGACGATCCGCCGCCGCACGGCGGCGAGCGAGAGGTCCTCGAGCGGCCGGTCGCCGAGCCGGACGCCGAGCTCGGCCGAGAGCCGCCCGAGCCGCGCCGCGATCGCGGCCGACTCCTCCGGGACGGCCGAGACGATGCAGGTCGTCAGGCCGGACGGGACCTCGACCCCCGAGCGCAGGTCGGCGAGCAGGGCGCCCGCGGGAGGCTCCGGCGCGGCCGCCTCCGGCTCGCCCACGACCCGCTCGACCTCGAGCACGCCGAGCATCCGCCGGGCGCCGACGAGCGAGCGCGTCACCTTGTCGACCGCCTCCGCGGCCGTGCGGAGGGGAATCACGAGGAACGCCGCGTACCCGTAGAACGCGACGAGGTCGCCGGCGTCGATCGTGCCCGAGAGAACGAAGCGCGCCGCGATCCAGGTGACGACCACGACGAAGATCCCCGGCAGGAGCACCTGCGCGGCGTCGAGCGTCGATTGGGGCGTGGCGACCCGCACCCCAGCCACGCGGACCGACTGCGACCGCATCCGGTACCGGTCGAGGAACGCCTGCTCGCCCCCGATCCCGCGGAGCACGCGGAGCCCGGCGGCCGTGTCGGCGCCGAGGGCGGTGAGCTTCCCGACCTCCTCGCGCTGCTCGCGCTGCCGCGCCTGGAGCGGGCGGATCACCGCGCCGAGGGTCACGACGAGGACGGGCACGCCGACGAGGACGATCAGCCCGAGCGTCACCGAGGTCGAGAGGAGGATCGCGGCGACGACGACGTAGGAGACGATCGCGCCCGCGAGCCGCGCGGTGATGTCGAACGCGCCGCCGGCGCGGATCGCGTCGTTCGTCACCGTCGCGACCACCTCGCCCGTCGAGAGGCGGCCGCGGACGGCCGGCCCCGTGCGCGCCGCGTGGTGGGCGACGACCTGCACGAGGCGGAACGAGGCGAGCAGCCAGTTCTGGACCGCGAAGCGGTGCCGGAGCACGCCCGCGGCGCCCTGGACGAGCCCGAGCCCGAGGAGGAGCAGGGCCCACGTCACGAGCCCCGAGCGGTCGTCCTCGACGATCCCGTCCTGGACCCCGCGGCCGATCGTGTACGGCATGAGCGCCTGCGCGACCATCCAGAGGATCCCGAAGGCGATGCCGAGCGAGAGCGTGCCGAGCTGGCCGCGGCCGACCCAGACGAGCAGGCGCGCGGGCGAGCGCGTGTCGGGCGCTCCCGGGTCGGCGAGGGGCAGGCTCCGCATCCGCCAGGACATGCGCTGAAATCAACCCGAACGGCCACCGGCCCGCGGTCGTGCAGACCGAACCGCGACGGCGTTGCCGGCGCTCAGCCCGGGCGGACGAGCGGCTTGTAGGCGATGCGGTGCGGCTCGAGCGCCTCGGGGCCGCGCGTCTCGCGCACCCAGTCGCAGTACTCGGCGTACGAGCCCTCGAACCACGTCGCCTGGGAGTCGCCCTCGAAGGCGAGCATGTGGGTCGCGATCCGGTCGAGGAACCAGCGATCGTGGCTGATCACGACGGCGCAGCCCGCGAAGTCGACGAGCGCCTCCTCGAGCGCGCGGAGCGTGTCGACGTCGAGGTCGTTCGTCGGCTCGTCGAGGAGCAGCAGGTTGCCGCCCGCGCGGAGGAGCTTCGCGAGGTGCACGCGGTTCCGCTCGCCGCCCGACAGGTCCTTGACGAGCTTCTGCTGGTCGCCGCCGCGGAAGTTGAACCACGAGACGTACTGACGCGAGTTCACCTCCCGCTTGCCGAGCTGGATCGTGTCCTGGTTGCCGGAGATCTCCTTCCAGACCGTGTTCTGCCCCTCGAGCGCGCCGCGGGACTGGTCGACGTACGCGAGCTCGACCGTCTCGCCGACCTCGAGCGACCCGGCGTCCGGGGTCGCCTCGCCCGCGATCATCCTGAAGAGCGTCGTCTTCCCGGCGCCGTTCGGGCCGATCACGCCGACGATCCCGCCCGGCGGGAGGTCGAACGTGAGGTCCTCGACGAGCAGCCGGTCGCCGAAGCCCTTCTGGAGGTGCTCGGCCCGCACGACCACGTCGCCGAGCCGCGGCCCGGCCGGGATGTGGATCTCGACCGTGTCGAGCCGCTTCGCCTGGTCCTCGGCGAAGAGCTTCTCGTACGCGGTCAGGCGCGCCTTCGACTTGGCGTGCCGCGCCGTCGGGCTCATCCGGACCCACTCGAGCTCGCGCTGGAGCGTGCGGCGCCGCGCGGCGCTCTGCTTCTCCTCGACCGCGAGGCGCGCCTCCTTCTGCTCGAGCCAGGACGTGTAGTTGCCCTGGAAGGGGATGCCCTTGCCGCGGTCGAGCTCGAGGATCCAGCCCGCGACGTTGTCGAGGAAGTAGCGGTCGTGCGTGACGGCGATGACGGTGCCCTTGTACGCCTCGAGGTGCCGCTCGAGCCAGGCGACCGACTCGGCGTCGAGATGGTTCGTCGGCTCGTCGAGCAGGAGCAGGTCGGGCGCCGAGAGGAGCAGGCGGCAGAGCGCGACGCGACGCCGCTCGCCGCCCGAGAGGGTCGTGACGTCGCGGTCGCCCTCGGGCAGGCGGAGCGCGTCCATCGCGCGGTCGAGCGTCTGGTCGAGGCTCCAGGCGTCGGCGCGGTCGATCCGGTCCTGCACCTCCGCCTGCTCGGCGAGCAGGGCGTCGAAGTCGGCGTCGGGCTCGGCGAACGCGGCGGAGATCGCATTGAAGCGGTCGAGCAGGTCGCGCACCTCGCGGACGCCGTCCTCGACGTTGCCGCGCACGTCCTTCGTCTCGTCGAGCTCCGGCTCCTGCCGCAGGAACCCGACCGTCGCCTTCGGATCGAGCTCCGCGACGCCCGAGGACGGCTCCTCGAGGCCGGCCATGATCCGCAGCAGCGTCGACTTGCCGGCCCCGTTCGGGCCGAGGACGCCGATCTTCGCCCCGTGGAGGAACGACAGCGAGATGCCCGACAGGACCTGTCGCTCCGGGCCGTAGAACTTGT
>DASTKY010000100.1:0-3197 GCA_035715495.1 Gaiella sp.
CTGCGCGTAGCCGGAGATCTCACCGGCGCTCAGTCCGTCGAGCCATTCGTTGACCTGCTCGCGGATCTGGATCTGCTCGAGGCCGTGGTCGTCGAGCCATGCCTGGAGCCGGTCGACGTCGACCTCGACCCCCGTCTGCCCGCTCGCCGGGCTCTCCTCCGTCAGGTACGCGTCGATCCGCTCGGCCCCGGAGCGCGTCTCGGAGACCACGACGGTCCCCAGCGCGACGATGATCCCGATGAACACGGTCGCGAAGAGGGTCGAGACGAGCGCGACGGCGAGGCCCCGGGGGAGGCGCCGCGACGTCAGCTCCCGGACGAGCGGGTTCAGCGTGAACGCGATCACCGCTGCGGTCAGGAAGAGGAAGAGGACGTGGCCGAGCGTCCGTGCGAGCAGGAACGCGAGCAGCAGCACGACCGGCAGGCCGACGAGCTGGATCCAGCGCGGGATCCGGATCGTCGTCGCCTGTGGCATCGCGCCGATCGTATCCCCCTCCGCCGCGCGGCCAGAAGCGGGATGAATCCGGCGTTCGCGTGCGCTACCGTGCGGCGATGGCTTCGCCGCGCTCCCGGCAAGCAGCGCGCCTGCGTGAGCGCAGACGCCGCGCCCAACGCCGCGCCCGTCTGCTCGTCCTCGGCGCCGCCGTCGCGACGCTCGGCGTCGTGACGCTGCTGCTCACGGCCTTCGGCTCGGGCGGGTCGGCGAGCGCCGAGCCGCCGATCGCGCTCGCCTCCGCGGCCGACGCGACCGCGCTCCGCCCGCCGCCCCGCGTGCTCGCGACGATCGGCAACCTCCACGTCCAGCTGCCCGTCGCGGCGGCGTCGCTGACCGCGATCGGGTTCCACGGGCTGAACGACGGCTCGCTCTCGCTCCAGCCCGTCGGCCGGCAGGCGAACGCCGGGATCCTCGCCCGCCTCTGGCACCGGATCGCGGGCAGCGGCAACGACTCGACCCGCTGGTACCAGCTCGGCGGCGCGACCGCCGGGACGAACGCGCTCGACGTCGGGGCGGCGCCCGGCACGGACGTGTACGCGCCCGTGCAGGGATCCGTCGTCGCCGTCAGCGACCTCATCGTGGGCGGCCGCCACGTCGGCAGCCGGATCGACCTCCGGCCGTCCCGCTCGCCGTCGGTGATGGTGTCCGTGCTGCACGTCAAGCCGGACCCCGCGATCACGGTCGGCTCGCCCGTGCTCGCGGCCTCGTCGAAGCTCGGCACGGCCGTCGACCTCGCCGCGGTCGAGACGCAGGCCCTGGCGGCGCACGCGCCGCACGGCGGCAACAACGTCTCGATCGTCGTCTACCCGTCGGTCGGGTCGCTCCCCTAGCGCGCCGGGCGCCGCATGCGGATCCTCTTCGTCGGCGACGTCGTCGGACGGCCAGGGCGCGACGCGGTCGAGGAGCTCCTCCCCGGCCTGCGCGAGCGGCTCGAGGTCGACGCCTGCATCGTCAACGCGGAGAACGTCGCGAACGGCGTCGGCGTCACGCCGCGCCTCGCCGAGCGGCTCCTCGCCGCCGGCGCGGACGCGCTGACGCTCGGGAACCACACGTGGCGCCGGGAGGAGATCGGCCCGTACCTGGCGACCGCGACGGCCGTCGTCCGCCCGGCGAACTTCCAGGCGGCCGCGCCCGGTCGCGGGCTCGTCGTCGTCCCCGCCCGCGACGGCACGCCCGTCGCGGTCCTCAACCTGCTCGGCTCGCTCTTCCTCGAGCCCGCCCAGAGCATGTGGGAGGTCGTCGACGGCCTCGTCGAGGAGGCCCGCGAGTCGACGCCCGTCGTCGTCGTCGACGTCCATGCCGAGGCGACGAGCGAGAAGGTCGCCCTCGCCACCTGGCTCGACGGCCGCGTGACGGCCGTGCTCGGGACGCACACCCACGTCCAGACGTCGGACGCCCGCGTCCAGCCGGGCGGCACGGCCGCGCTGACCGACGTCGGCATGACCGGCCCGCACGACTCGGTGATCGGCGTCACGAGCGAGCTCGCGATCCGGCGGATGCGGACGGGCATGCCGGTGCGGTTCGAGACCGCCACGGGCGGGGTGCGCCTCGAGGGCGCGCTCGTCACGTGCGACCCGGCGACGGGACGGGCGAGCGCGATCGAGCCCGTACGCGTTCCGTGGCCGGCCACATGAGCACCGCGAAGAGCGCGACGAGCGCCAGGCCGCGGGCGAGCACGAGGAACGACGCGAACGGGTCGAACTCGCGCACGAGCTCCCAGTAGAGCGCCGGGAACCAGAGCGCCGTGAGGGCGCACGCGGCGGCGAGGAGCCAGAGCGCGACGCGCCCGCCCACGCCGCCGACGACCGGCACGAGGAGGAGCAGCCAGACGAGGAACTGCGGCGAGAGGACCTTGCTGAACGCGACGAACGCGACCACGGCTGCGGCGGCGTGGCGGACGAGGCGCTCGGCGGTCATCGCCCCGCGGGCGTGGACGACCCAGACGAGCGCGACCGCGGCGACCTGGGCGACGGCGAGGACGACGGCGAGGGCCCCCGCGGCGGCGCCCGTCAGGTTCTGCGAGCCGGCGCTCGACGACCACCCGAGCGAGACGCCTGCGACGTGGTGCAGTGCGAGGAGGGCGCCGGCGCCGAGGCTCTCGACCTGGAGCGGACGGCCGAGCTGGCGTCCGAACGAGTCGAGCACCCCGTCGAGCCCCACGACGAGGAACGGGACGTAGCAGACGACGACCGGCGCGGCCGCGAGCGCGACCGTCGCGACCGCCGCGCGGCTCCCGCCGCGCCGGTAGGCGGCCACGGCGACGAGCGGCAGGAGGACGGCGGGGTAGAGCTTCGCGGCGATCCCCAGGCCGAGGACGAGTGCGCCCGCCGTCCGGCGCCCGGCGAGGAAGAGGAGGAGCGTCGCCGCGACGAGCGTGGCGGGGACGAGGTCGAAGCGGGTCAGGATCACGCCGCCGAGGAGGAGCGGGAGGAGCGCCACCGCGGTCAGGGCGACCCGGCGCTCCTCGTCGCTCCGCCCGAGGCGGCGGAGCGTCTCCGCGAGGAGCAGGACGCCGACCGCCCCGACGAGCGCCATCTCGACGCCGAACACGACCCGGAACGCCGTCGTCGACTCGGTCAGGAGCGCCGGGAGGACGAGCGCGGGAAGCGCCGCCGGCGGGTACTCGAAGCCGAAGTCGCGGTACGGCACGAGACCGTCCGCGATCCGCTCGCCGTAGGTCCGGTAGAGCGGGATGTCCGTGA
>DASTKY010000101.1:0-4172 GCA_035715495.1 Gaiella sp.
CCGCTCACGCGAGCGCGGCCGTGCGCTCGGTGGTCTCGCGCCCGGTGCCGAGCGCGTCGTCGAGCTTCCGGCGGAGCTCACCGCTCTCGTACAGCTCCTCGACGATGTCGGCGCCGCCGACGAGCTCGCCCTTGATGAAGACCTGCGGGATCGTCGGCCAGCCGGAGAGCGCCGAGAGCTCCTGCCGGATCTGCGGGTCGGGAAGCACGTCGACCGCGGTCACGGGAGCGCCGGCGGCGCGGAGCGCGCGCAGCGCGCGGTCGGAGTTGCCGCACATGACGAGCTGCGGGGTGCCCTTCATGAAGATGCTCACCGGCTCGTTCTCGATGATCGCCTTGATCTGCTCGCGCAGCTGGGTGGTCGCCTCGCTCATGCCAGTCCTCTCGTCTTGATCCGGAGCTCGTGGATCGACCCGTCGCCGAGCGGCGCCGCGAGCGCCTCGTAGACGAGCCGGTGCTGCTCGACGAGCGAGAGCCCGTCGAACGCGGAGCTCTCGACCGTGACGTGGAAGTGGTCGTCGCCCCCGGTCCGGTCGACCACGTCGACCGCCCCGTCGGGGAACGCGTCGGTCAGAAGCGCGCGGATCGAGTCGATCGCCATCGGCGATGATGCTAACGACCGTGGGTCGCCTCGCCTTCCTGCTGAGCCTGCCGGAGCGGCTCGTCCGCGCGCTCGCCGCCGCCCTCGGGGGGACGCTGCACGAGACGTTCCAGCTCGCCCTCCCGCGCGTCGTCCGCAGCTCGCGCTTCTACGAGGCGACCGCGCGCAACCTCCTCCGCGTCACGATCGAGCTCGTCGGCGGCGTCGCCGCGCAGGCCCCGGTCGAGGACGAGGTGGAGCCCGACCCGGGGAAGCTCGCGGTGCGGAAGGGCGCGGGCAACGTCGTCGAGCTCGGCTCGATCGCGGCGTTCGGCTTCTCGCCGCTCTGGATCCTCGCCGCCTCCGCCGACGCGAGCCACGGCTCGCGCGTCTACCTCGACGCGTTCGTCCGTGAGCTCGTCGCGCAGCGCGTGCTCCCCGAGAACTCGCGGCCGGGGTCGGTCGACGAGCTGCTCGCCTCGCTCGAGGGCGTCTCGGGGACGAGCGCCCGGCTCGTCGACATCCCGCCGCTCGAGCTGACCGCGCTCCGGACCTCGCTCGCCGACCTCAGGCGGGACGCGGCCTCGCTCCCGTCCGCGGCCGAGCTCGCCCGGGTCTTCGACGGGCTCCGCGAGACGGCCCGCCGCGAGCAGGCGAGCCTCCTCGCGGTGTCGGTGGGCATCGGACTCGCGTTCTTCAACTCGGCGCGGAAGGTCGGCCGCCAGCACGTGCTCGACCCCTATACCGAGGACCTGAAGCCCGTGCGGGACGAGGGCTTCGCGGCCTACGCCCGCCGCGTCTCGCGCCCGTACGCCGACGCCGTCGCCCGCCACTTCGACACCGAGCAGGCGACGCTCACCGAGCGCGGGCTCGGGCGCCTCAGTCGAGCGCGGCAGTGACGTCGAGCTCGACGAGCTGCCCCGGGTAGCCGAGCTGCGCGACGCCCATCAGGGTGCTCGCAGTCGTGAACGCCTCCGCGAGCGGGGAGGCGAGGAGCCGTGTCCAGGCCGCCGCGAGGTCGTCGCGGTCGTCGCTCGCGACGAGGATCTGCGTCCGGACGACGTCGGCAGGCGAGGCGCCGACCGCCGCCAGCACGGCGAGCGTGTTCGCGACGACCTGGTCGACCTGGCGGGCGAGGTCGCCCTCGCCGACGAGCCGTCCGTCCGCGTCGAGCGGGCACTGACCGGCGAGGTGGGCCGTCCGGCCCGCCGGGACGACCGTGACGTGGTGGTAGCCGGGGGTCGGGTGGAGGCCGGGCGGGTTGCGGCGCTCGATCGGCACGCCGCCATCCTCGCAACCGCGCCGCCGTCGCGGCAGAGTAATGTATACTTCGATGTATGCGTCGGAAGCAGATCTACCTCGACGACGCGAGCGAGCGGGGACTCAAGCGCCTCGCCGCGCGGACGGGCCGCTCCGAGGCGTCGCACATCCGGGAGGCGCTGCAGCGCTACCTCGCGGGCGCGGTCGAGGCGGCCGACGACCCGCTCGAGCAGCTGATCGGCCTCGTCGACGACGAGCACGGCCCCGACGACGTCGCCGAGGAGCACGACCACTACCTCTACGGCGCGCCGAAGGAGCGCGGGTGAGGATCGTCTACGCGGACACCGGCGCGTTCATCGCCCTGCTCTGGCGCCGCGACCGCGCCCACGAGCGCGTCCGCGACCACTACCGCGAGCTGCGCGGCGCGGGCGACGTCCTGCTGACCTCGAACCTCGTCGTCTCGGAGACGGCGACCCGGCTCCGCTTCGACGCGGGACTCGACGTCGCGGTCGCCTTCCGCGAGCTGCTCGATGCGGCGGTCGCCGCCGGCCGCCTGATCGTCCGCCACACCGACCCCGAGGTCGACGCGAAGGCGTGGGCGCTGATGGAGCGCCACCCCGACGCGCGGCTCTCCTTCACCGACTGCGTCGGCGCGGTCACCGCCGCCGAGGGGCGGGCGGCGGCCGTCTTCGGCCTCGACCACGACTTCCGCGTGCTCGGGTTCACGCTCGAGCCCTGACGACGAGAGGAGCTCCGCATGCCAGGAGTAGGATCGAACGGGATGGGCCATCCGGACAGCTTCGGCGCGCGCGCCACGCTCTCGGTCGGCGGCGCCACGCACGAGATCTTCCGACTCGACGCGCTGCAGTCGCGGTTCGACGTCGCGCGCCTGCCCTACACCCTGCGGATCCGGCTCGAGAACCTGCTCCGGCGCGAGGACGGCGCCACCGTCGGCAGCGCCGACGTCGAGGCCGTGGCGACCTGGGCCGCGGCCGCCGACCCCTCGCGCGAGATCACGTTCGCGCCGGCGCGCGTCCTGCTCCAGGACTTCACCGGCGTGCCCGCCGTCGTCGACCTCGCCGCGATGCGGGACGCGATGCAGGAGCTCGGCGGCGACCCGAGCCGGATCGACCCGCTGATCCCCGCGGAGCTCGTGATCGACCACTCCGTGCAGGTCGACGACTTCGCGAGCAGGCTCGCGATCACGCGGAACGCCGAGCTGGAGTTCAAGCGGAACCGCGAGCGCTACGCCTTCCTCCGCTGGGGCCAGGGCGCGTTCGAGTCCCTCGAGGTCGTCCCGCCGAACACCGGCATCTGCCACCAGGTCAACCTCGAGTTCCTCGCGCGCGTCGTCGAGTCCCGCGACGGGCAGGCGTTCCCCGACACGCTCGTCGGGACGGACTCGCACACGACGATGGTCAACGGGCTCGGCGTCCTCGGCTGGGGCGTCGGCGGGATCGAGGCCGAGGCGGCGATGCTCGGCGAGGCGATCTCGATGCTCGTCCCGCAGGTCGTCGGCTTCCGCCTCCACGGCCAGCTGCCCGAGACCGCGACCGCCACCGACCTCGTCCTCACCGTGACGCAGATCCTGCGCCAGACGGGCGTCGTCGGGAAGTTCGTCGAGTACTTCGGCGAGGGCCTCACGGGGCTCCCGCTGGCCGACCGCGCGACGATCGGGAACATGTCGCCCGAGTACGGCGCGACGTGCGGCTTCTTCCCCGTCGACGACGAGACGCTGCGCTACCTGCGGCTCACCGGCCGCAGCGACGAGCGCGTCGCGCTCGTCGAGGCGTACTGCAAGGAGAACCTCCTCTGGCACGACCCGTCCGAGCCGGCGACGTACTCGCAGGTCGTCGAGCTCGACCTCTCGGACGTCGAGCCGTCGCTCGCCGGGCCGCGGCGCCCGCAGGACCGGATCGCGCTCTCCGCCGCCAAGCAGTCGTTCCGCGAGACGCTCCCCACCTTCGGCGTCGACTACGGCGGACCCGTCGACGAGGCGCTCGCCGAGTCGTTCCCCGCGAGCGACCCGCCGTCCTACAACGATCCGGGCTCCGAGGAGCCCACGGGCGGCCAGGAGGTCGAGGCGGCCCCGGTGGCCGTCGCGCCCCAGCGGACGGCGGGCATCGAGTGCGAGCTCGACGGCCAGGTCGTGCGGCTCGACCACGGAGCCGTCGTGATCGCCGCGATCACCTCCTGCACGAACACCTCCAACCCGTTCGTGATGGTCGCCGCCGGCCTGCTCGCGAAGAACGCCGTCGAGCGCGGGCTCGACCGGCGGCCGTGGGTGAAGTCCAGCCTCGCCCCCGGCTCGAAGGTCGTGACCGAGTACTTCG
>DASTKY010000102.1:0-4735 GCA_035715495.1 Gaiella sp.
TAGACTCGTTCCGTGAAGAAGGGGACGGTCGCGCTCGGCGAGAGCGAGCTCGGGCGGATCGCGATCACGACGGACACGGTCGCCGCGATCGCGGGGCGTGCAGTCGACGAGTCGTTCGGCGTCGTCGACCAGGCGGGGCGCCGCGGGCCGCTCCGGCTCCTGCGCCGCGGGCGCCACGACCGCGGCGTCCGCGTCAGGGAGACCGACGGCGGCCTCGCGCTCGAGCTGCACCTCGTCGTCGACTACGGCGTCAACCTCGGCGAGGTGACGGCGATGGTCCGTTCCCGCGTCGTCTACGAGGTCGAGCGGCACACCGGGCTCACGGTCTCGGAGGTCGACGTCCACGTCGACGACGCGAGGAAAGCAGGATGATCGATCTCGAGCTCGTCCGGCGGCTCGCCGGCTCCGCGCTCGAGAACATCGAGCTGCACCGCCGCCGGATCAACGCGCTCAACGTCTATCCGGTCCCCGACGGCGACACCGGCACGAACCTCGCGCTGACGATGCGCGGGATCGTGGAGGCCCTCGACGCGTCGACGGCGACGACGGAGGCGCAGCTCGCCGCCGACATCCAGCGCGAGGCCACGATGGCCGCCAAGGGAAACTCCGGCGTGATCCTCAGCACGATCGTGCGCGGCATGGCGCGCGTCCTCGCCGAGGAGGAGCGGGTCGACGGCGAGGTGCTGGCGCACGCGCTCCGCGGCGGGGCGACGAGCGCCTACCAGGCCGTCAAGATCCCGGTCGAGGGGACGATGCTGACCGTCATCCGCGAGATGGCGGAGGAGGCGGAGCTTCCCGAGGTACGGAGCCTGCCGGCGACGAAGGCGCTCGCGCGCGCGATCGAGCGCGGCGACGACGCCGTCCGCCGGACGCCCGAGCTCCTCGACAAGCTGCGCGAGTCCGGCGTCGTCGACGCGGGCGGCGCGGGGCTCGTCGAGCTCTTGCGCGGCGTCCTCCACGGCCTCACCGGGGAGCCGCTGCCGGAGCCGCCCGAGGTGACGGAGGAGCTCACCGAGGAGTCGATCCACCACGAGGAGTCGGAGTTCCGCTTCTGCACGGTCTTCCTCGTGGAGGGCGACGCGCTCGACCTCGACGCGCTGCACGCCCGCCTCGAGCCGCTCGGGGACTCGCTCCTCGTGACGGGTGACGCCTCTCTCGCGAAGATCCACGTCCACACCGACGAGCCCGAGAGCGCGCTCGCGATCGGGCGCACCGTCGGGGTCGTGGACGACGGCCGGATCGAGATCGGCGACATGCGGAGCCAGGCGGCCGAGCGCGAGCGCTGGCTCGCCCAGCTCCACGCCGCCGCGCAGGCGGCGCCGAGCGAGGTCGGCCTCGTCGCCGTCGCCCAGGGCGCGGGCAACCGCGACATCCTCCGCAGCGAGGGGGCCGCGATCGTGATCGAGGGCGGGCAGACGATGAACCCGTCGGTCGGCCAGATCCTCGAGGCCATCACGGCGGTGAACGCCGAGCACGTGATCGTCCTCCCGAACAACCCGAACGTGCGCTTCGCGGCCGAGAACGCCGCCGCGGAGTCGACGAAGGACGTCCGCGTGATCGCGACGGCCTCCGTGCCGGAGGGGATCGCCGGGGCGTTCGCGTTCGACGGGGCGCAGTCCGCGGACGAGAACGAGGCTGCCATGCGCGAGGCGATCGACGCGGTCACCGCCGCGGAGATCACGCGCGCCTCACGCGACGCGACGGTGGACGGGGTCACGGCCTCGGAGGGCGACTTCCTCGCGATCGTCGACGGCACGGCCCTCTCGGCCGACGAGAGCCTCTGGGTCGTGCTCGACGCGCTGCTCGACCGTTTCGCGGGCGACGGCCTCTCGTACGTCCAGCTGATTCGCGGCGAGGGCGCCCCGGACGAGGACGAGCTGCGCGAGCGGCTCGCCGCGCGCGGGATCGAGGCCGACGTCAGCTGGGGCGGCCAGCCGCACTATCCGCTCCTCCTCTCGGCCGAGTGAGCCCGCTCCGGGTCCTCCTGGTCGAGGACAACGAGGTCTACCGCTCGTCGCTCGAGCTCCTCCTCGGCCTGCAGCCCGGGCTCGAGGTCGTCGGCGCCGTCGCGAGCGGCTCGGACGCCGCGCGCGCGGCCGCCGAGCTCGCGCCGGACGTGGTGCTGATGGACTACCGCCTGCCCGGCCTCGACGGCGCGGCCGCGACCCGCGCCGTCCGCGCGGCCGGCGGGGCGTCGATCGTCTGCCTCACCGCCGAGGCGACCGCGGGCGAGCGCGAGGCGATCCTCGAGGCGGGCGCCGTCGCGGTCGTGGAGAAGGGCGGCCCCGTCGAGCGGCTCGCGGACGCGATCCGCGACGCGGCGGGCGGCGGCGCGACCGGCACCGTGAGCCACTAGGCTCCCGGCCGTGGAGCTCACCCGCGAGACGACCGCGATCGTCCTCGACTCGACGTCCGACTTCGTCGACGCCTCCGAGCGACACGCGAACATGCGGGTCGTCCCGCTCTACGTCCTCTTCGACGGCGAGCCGCTCCGCGACCAGGTCGACATCTCCTCGGAGCAGTTCTACGAGCGCCTCGCGAGCGCGAGCGCGCTGCCGACGACCTCGCAGCCGACGCCGGCCGACTTCCTGGCCGTCTACGAGGAGCTCACCGCGGCCGGGTACACGCGGATCTGGTCGCTGCACCTCACCTCCAAGCTCTCCGGCACCCACGAGTCGGCGGTCACGGCGGCCGAGCAGCTCGGCGGCGACGTGGTGCGGGTCGTCGACACGGAGACCGCGTCGCTCGCGGTCGCGCTCCTCGCCGAGGCGATCGACCGGCGGCTCGGCGGCGGCTCGACCGACGAGGAGGTCGAGCAGCTCGTCGAGCGGTTCCTCCGCGACAACGGCGTCGTGTTCACGGTGGGGACGCTCGAGTACCTCCAGAAGGGCGGTCGCATCGGGAAGGGCCAGGCGCTCGCAGGCTCGCTTCTCAACGTCAAGCCGATCCTCTCCGTCGAGGACGGCGTGATCGTCCCGATCGCCCGGGCGCGCGGCCGGCAGAAGGCGCTGAAGGAGTTCGAGCAGCTCTTCACGGCGCAGACCGAAGACCGGGAGGGGCTGCGGGTCGCGATCGCGCACGCGAACGCCCCCGAGTGGATCGGCGAGCTGACGGAGATCGTCACGCAGCATCGCCCGAAGGCGACGATCGACCTGATCGAGCCCCTCGGCGCCGTCGTCGGCACGCACGCCGGCCCGGGCGCCGTCGGCTTCTTCTGGTTCCAGGACGAGGCCTGACGCCGGCCCGTCTCCCGCGTCGCCCTCGCCGACCCACCTCGTAGACTCGCCCGGGTGCCTCGCGCAGCGGCGTCGGTCGGGTTCGGGGGCCGGGACGCGCCCGCCCGGTGGCCTTCGACCGGGTCGCTCCCGCGGCCCGACGTGCTCGCGCGGCCGGTCGACACCCTGCCGGGCGTCGGCCCCGCCGTGGGGCGCAAGCTCGCCCGTCTCGGGCTCGAGACGATCGCGGACGTGCTCGCGCACCGCCCGCGCCGCTACGAGTCGGTGGCGGAGGAGCGGACGATCTCGCAGCTCTTCGGCGAGGAGGAGGCGATCCTCGACGTCACCGTGCGGCGCGCCTCCTCGCGCCGGCGAGGCCGCCTCCACATCCTCACGGCGCACGTCGCCGACCCGACCGGCGAGATCCGCGCCACCTGGTTCAACCAGCCCTGGCTCGAGGCGAGGCTCACGCCCGGCACGCGGCTCCGCCTTCGCGGGAAGCAGAACCGCTTCGGCTTCCAGGTGGCGACGTACGACGTCGGCGACGGGGCGGAGACGGCGGACTTCGCGCCCGTCTACCCGGCGACCGCCGACCTCGCGCAGAAGACGCTGCGGTCGGTGACCGAGAGCGCGCTCCCGTACGCCCGGGCGGGCGGCGAGCCACTTCCCGCGGCGATCCGCGTCGAGGAGCGGCTCCCGCTCCGGGCCGACGCGCTCGTCGGGATCCATCGACCCCGCGGAGAGGACGACGCCGAGCGCGCCCGCCGCCGCCTGGCGCTCGACGAGCTGCTCACGCTGCAGCTCGCGCTCCGCCGCCGGACGGTCGAGCGCGAGTCGCTCGTCGCCGAGGCGCTGCCGCCCCCGGGCGAGCTGGCCGCGCGCTACCGCGAGGCGCTGCCGTTCACGCTCACCGACGCGCAGGAGCATGCGATCGCCGAGATCGACGCCGACCTCGGCCGGACGACCCCCATGCAGCGGCTCCTCCAGGGCGACGTCGGCTCGGGCAAGACGGCCGTCGCGCTCCACACGCTGCTGCGCGCCGTGGAGGCCGGCAGGCAGGGCGCGCTGATGGCGCCGACCGAGACGCTCGCCGAGCAGCACTTCTTCACGGTCGAGGGGCTCTGCGCGGAGCTCGGCGTCCGGGTCGCGCTGCTCACGTCGAGCCTCACCGCGCGCGAGCGCCGCGCCGTCCACCAGCTCGTCGCCTCCGGCGACGTCGGGATCGCCGTCGGCACGCACGCGCTGATCCAGCGGGAGGTCGAGTTCGCCGACCTCGCGGTCGCCGTCGTGGACGAGCAGCACCGCTTCGGCGTCGAGCAGCGCGCGGCGCTCGGCGAGGGCCGCGCGCCGCACGTCCTGCACATGACCGCGACGCCGATCCCGCGGACGCTCGCGCTGACCGTCTACGGCGACCTCGCCGTGTCCGAGATCTCCGCGCCGCCCGCCGACCGCAAGCCGGTCGTGACCGCCTGGGTGACGGAGGAGCGGAGCGCCGAGGCGTACGCGCGCCTCTGCCGCCA
>DASTKY010000103.1:0-5230 GCA_035715495.1 Gaiella sp.
CGTCCCGCGCGGGTTGGACTGCGGATCGATGAGGACGGCGGCGTTCTCGTCGAAGCCGATGAGCGTGCCGTCGTCTCTCGAGTAGGGCTTCTTCGTGCGAACGACGACCGCGCGCACGACCTCGCCCTTCTTGACCGCGCCCTGCGGCGTGGCCGTCTTCACGGTAGCAATGATCACGTCGCCGACCCTTGCGTAGCGCCGGTGCGAGCCCCCGAGCACGCGGATGCAGAGGAGTTCGCGAGCCCCCGTGTTGTCCGCCACCCGCAGTCGTGATTCCTGCTGGATCACTTCGCGGCCTCGACGATCTCCTGCAGCCGCCAGCGCTTCATGCGCGACAGCGGGCGGGTCTCGACGACACGGACGACGTCGCCGAGCTTCGCCTCGTTCTGCTCGTCGTGCGCGTGCAGGCGCGTCGAGCGCTTGATGACCTTCTTGTAGCGCGGATGCACCTTCACGACGTCGACGCGGACGACGATCGTCTTGTCGGCGGCGGCCGAGACGACCGTGCCCTGGCGCTCCTGCCGGCGGCCGCGCTCGTGCTCGGGCTTCGGAAGCCGCACGACGGGCTTGCGCTCGGCGGAAGGAACACGCTTCGGGCGGGTCTTCTTGGGCCGCTCCGAGCGGGGCAGCCGCTTCTTCTTCGGCTTCGGGCCGGACACGGCAGCAGCCTCTGCGGGCGCTTCCTCAGCCGCCTCCGCCTGACCGGCGTCGTCAGCGGCGGGCTCCTCGTCGGCAGCCTCCTCGGCGCCCTCGTCGGCCTCCGCAGCCATGGGCTCGGGCTCTTCGGCGGGCGTTTCCTCCGCAGGCTCCTCGGTGGGCTCCTGCGCAGCGACCTCGTCGGCCTCTGCGACCGGCTCGGCCTCGGCGGCGGGCTCCTCCTCGGCGGCGGGCTCCTCCTCGACCTCGGCCGTCGTCTCCTCGACGACCTCCTCGGCGGGCGCCTCGCCCTGCGTCTCTTCTGTCTCGGTGTTCTCTGTCTCGTCAGCCATCGTCAGGTTCCTCGTTCACGTTCGTTCTGGACGGTCAGGATGCGCGCGATCTCGCGCTTGGCATGGCGCAGGCGCGCGCTGTTCTCGAGCACGCCGGTCGCAGTCTGGAAGTGCAGGTTGAAGAGCTCCTGCCGCGTCTCGGCCATCTTGCGGTCGAGCTCGTCGTCGGTCAGGGCGCGCAGCTCTCTAGCTCTCAAAGAGATCAGCCTCCCGGCGCACGAACTTCGTCTTGATCGGCAGCTTCTGCCCCGCGAGTCGAAGCGCCTCCTTGGCGAGGGGCTCGTCGACACCCGCCAGCTCGAACATGACGCGGCCTGGCTTCACGACGGCGACCCAGCCCTCGGGCGAGCCCTTGCCCGAGCCCATGCGCGTCTCGGCCGGCTTCTTCGTGAAGGGCTTGTCGGGGAAGAGGTTGATCCACACCTTCCCGCTTCGGCGGATCTTCCTCGTCGCCGCGATACGAGCGGCCTCGATCTGCCGGTTGGAGATCCAACCGGCCTCGAGCGCCTTCAGCCCGTACTCGCCGAACTGGACCGTGGTCTGACCCGTCGACATGCCGCGGCGATGACCGCGGTGGTGGCGGCGGAACTTCGTCTTGCGCGGCATCAACATCAGGCCTCGCCCCCGTTCTCGGGCGTCGCCTCAGGGGTTGCCTCAGGAGCGGGAGCCTCCTGCGCCTCGGGCTCCACCGCGGGCGCCTCCGCCTGTGGTGCCGGCGGCGCCTCCTGCTGAACGTCGCGGCGAGGCCGCTGCCCCGGCCGCCCGCCACCCGGGCGCTGGCCGCCACGCCGCTTGCGTGGGACGATTCCGAGCCCCTCGCGGTCCTGTCCGCGGCGACCGCTCTCGCGCGAGGCGCCGAGGCCCTCGGCGGACGCGCCGCGTCTCCGGCGTGCCTGGTCCTGGTCGCCGAGCCGCGCGTCGCGTGCGCCGGGCGCGTCGTAGCCCTCGGGCATGATCTCGCCCTTGTTGACCCAGACCTTGACGCCGATCACGCCGAACGTGGTCTTCGCCTCGGCCTGGCCGTAGTCGATGTCCGCGCGGATCGTGTGCAGCGGGACTCGACCCTCCGAGTACATCTCCCGACGGCTCATCTCACCGCCGCCGAGTCGTCCCCCGGCGGTGATCTTGATGCCCTGAGCACCCGACCGCATCGCCGACGCGAGCGAGCGCTTCATCGCGCGGCGGAAGCTCACGCGGTTCTCGAGCTGCTCCGCGATCGACTGCGCGACGAGCTTCGCATCGAGCTCGGGACGCTTGATCTCGTTGATGTTGATGTGGACGTTCTTCTTCGTGATCGCGTGCAGCTCTTTGCGCAGCGCGTCCACCTCGACGCCGGACTTCCCGATGACGATGCCGGGACGTGCGGTGTAGATGTCCACCGTGATCCGCTGCTTGTCCTTGCGGATGAGGATGTCCGAGAGGCCCGCGTGCGACAGCTTTCCGAGGATGTGCTCGCGGATGCGAACGTCCTCGAGGAGATAGTCGGCGAACTCGGGCTTGCCCGTCCACCAGTTGGACTTCCAGTCGTGGATGACGCCGACGCGGAAGCCGCCGGGGTGCACCTTCTGGCCCATCAGGCAACCGCCTCCTTCTTCTTGCGACTCCTCGTCGCCTTCGGCTTCGTCTCCTCCGCGCCCGGCGTCTCCGCCTGCTTGCGCGGGCGACGCCGCGTGTTCTGCTCCGGGACCTCGGCGAGGACGAGCGTGACGTGGCACGTGCGCTTGCGGATGCGATTGACGCGGCCGCGCGCGCGTGGCTTCCAGCGCTTCAACGTCGGGCCCTCGTCCGCGTACGCCGCCTCGACCACGAGCTCGTCGCCGTCGAGGCCGTGGTTCGCCTCGGCGTTCGCGACCGCCGAGCGGAGCACCTTCTCGATGTCGGTCGCTGCCGCGCGGGGCGTGAAGGCGAGGATGGTGCGTGCCTCGGGCACGCTGCGCCCGCGGATGTGCTCGAGCACGACCCGCGCCTTGCGCGCCGACGTGCGCACCCACTTGGCCTGCGCCCGAACGCGCATGCGATCGTCCTGCTCGACGGCCATCAGCGCTTCTTCACCTGCGTCGAACGGTCACCGGCGTGGCCCCGGAAGGTCCGCGTCGGGGCGAACTCGCCGAGCTTGTGGCCCACCATCTGCTCGCTGACGAACACGGGCACGTGCTTGCGGCCGTCGTGGACGGCGATCGTGTGCCCCACCATCTCCGGGAAGATGGTGGACGCGCGTGACCAGGTTCGGATCATCCGCTTCTCTCCGCTCGCGTTCATCGTCTCGATGCGGGCCATCAACCGTTCCTCGACGAAGGGGCCCTTCTTGGAGCTACGACTCATCTAGCGCCTCTTCTCCTTGCCGCGGCGCCGGCCGCGGACGATCAGCGTGTTGGATTCCTTGTGCTTGCGGCGCGTGCGCTTCCCGAGCGTCGGGACGCCCCACGGTGTGACCGGGTGCCGGCCGCCCTTCGACTTGCCCTCGCCTCCGCCGTGCGGGTGGTCGACCGGGTTCATGGCCGAGCCGCGCACCGTGGGGCGCTTGCCGAGCCAGCGGCTCCGGCCGGCCTTGCCGCCGGACTGGTTCGCGTGATCGGTGTTCCCCACCTGGCCCACTGTCGCGCGGCACGTCAGGAGGACGCGGCGGAGCTCGCTCGACGGGAGCCTGAGCACGGCGTGCGGGCCGTCCTTCGCGACGAGCTGGATGGACGAACCGGCCGAGCGCGCCATCCGCGCACCCTGACCGGGCTTGAGCTCGACGCAGTGGACGAGCGTGCCCGTCGGGATGTTCGCGAGCGGCAACGCGTTGCCGGGCTTGATGTCCGCCTCTGGCCCCGACTCGACCGTCGAACCGACGCGCAGCCGCGCCGGAGCGAGGATGTACGCCTTCTCGCCGTCCGCGTAGTGGAGCAGCGCGATTCGCGCCGACCGATTCGGGTCGTACTCGATCGCGGCGACCTTTGCCGGGACGCCGTCCTTGCGACGCTTGAAGTCGATCTTGCGGAAGCGGCGCTTGTGACCCCCACCCTGGTGGCGCGTCGTGATGCGGCCGCGGTTGTTCCGCCCGCCCTTCTTCGTCAGCGGCTCGAGCAGCGACTTCTCCGGCTCGGTCTTCGTGACCTCCTCGAAGCTCGAGGTGGCCATGAACCGCCTGCCCGGGCTCGTCGGCTTGTACTTCTTCAACGCCATCAGACAGCCGCCCCCTCGAAGATCTCGATCTCGTAGCCCTCGCGCAGCTCGACGATCGCCTTCTTCCAGCCCGGCCTGCGGCCAGCGCTGAAACCGCGCTTCTTCGGCTTGGACTGCACCTTCACGATGTTCACCGCCGCGACCTTTACCGCGAAGAGCTCCTCCACGGCCTGGCGGATCTGCGTCTTGTGTGCGTCCTCGTGCACCTTGAACGTGTACTTGCGGTCGGTGATCAGCGAGTAGCTCTTCTCCGACACGACGGGTGCGAGGAGGACCTGGTTCGGATGCAGGCTCATTCGGCCGCCTCCTCTTCGCTCGCAGCGCCGGCGCGTCCGAGGACGAGCGGCAGCGCGGCCTCCGAGATGACGAGCGAGCGCGCCCACACGAGCGACGCGACCTCGAGCTCGGACGGCGTGACGACGAGGACCTTCTCGAGATTGCGGAAGGACTTGATCAGGAGCTCCTCGTCCTCGGTGACGACGACGAGCGTCGGGCGCTCGCCGAAGCCGGCCAGCACCTCGGCCGCCTGCTTGGTCGAGGGGGACTCGAACCCGGAGCCGTCGAGGATCGCGAGCGTCCCGTCGGCTGCGTGGTTGGACAGCACGCCCTTGAAGGCACTTCTTCGCGCCTTCCGGTTCACCTTCACCTCGAAGCTGCGCATGCCCGGCGCGAATGCGACGCCGCCGCCGGTCCAGTGCGGCGCGCGGGTCGTCCCGGCGCGTGCGCGACCTGTGCCCTTCTGGCGCCACGGCTTCGAGCGGCCGCCGGCCACGAGCCCGCGGCTCTTCGTGCCCTTCGTGCCAGCACGGGCGGCGTTCAGCTCGGCGCGCACGGTCTCGTGCACGAGGTGCGGCTTCAGCTCCACGGCGAAGACCGCCTCGTCGAGCGAGACGTCGGACGCCTTCGAGCCGCCGATCACGGGTGCCTTCGGCGCCGCCATCAGACGCTCCGGATCTCCACGATCCCGCCCTTCGCGCCCGGGACCGAGCCGCGGACGAGCAGGAGGTTGCGCTCGGTGTCCACCTCGTGGACGACGAGCCCGGGCTGGGTGACGCGCGTTCCACCCATGCGCC
>DASTKY010000104.1:0-2671 GCA_035715495.1 Gaiella sp.
TGCTCGAGCGGCTCGGCGACCGCTACGCCGAGGCGCTCGCCGAGCACCGGCGGATCGTCCGCGACGCGTTCGGCGCGCGCGGCGGGCGCGAGCTCGACACGCAGGGTGACGCGTTCTTCTACGCGTTCGAGCGAGCGCGCGACGCGGTCGCCGCGACGGTCGCCGCCCAGCGGGCCCTCGCCTCGCACGGCTGGCCGGACGGCGAGGAGCTGCGCGTCCGGATGAGCGTCCACACCGGCGAGCCCGTCGTGGGCGAGGAGGGCTACGTCGGGATCGACGTCCACCGCGCGGCGAGGATCTGCGCCGCCGGGCACGGCGGCCAGGTGCTGCTCTCGGCGACGACCGCGGCGCTCGTCTCGGGGGCGATGCCCGACGGCGTCTCGCAGGTCCCGCTCGGCGACGTGCGCCTCAAGGACCTCGGCGAGCCCGAGCGGGTCGTCCAGCTGGAGATCGACGGTCTGCGCGGCTCGTTCCCGCCGCTTCGCGTCGAGGCGGATGAGCCGCTCGACTTCGGCGAGCGCCTCGCGCGGAGGATCCAGGCGGACGTCGAGCGGCAGCTCGAGGCGAGCTTGACGGGCAGCGGCCCCGACGCGGCGGAGAGCACGACGAAGCTCGCGAAGCTCGCCGGCATCGGCCTGCTCCTCTTCGTGCTCGTCGTCGCCGCCGTCGTCGGCCTCGTGCTGCTGCTCCTCGCGCTCCTGCTCTAGCAGGCGCGGCTCCGCGCGACGAACGCGAGCAGCGCCCCCGTGAACGCTGGATCGAGCTGCGGGTTGTGGCCGTGCCCCGGGACGACGAGGCGGTCGGCCGCGAGCGCCTCCTCGAGCCTGTCGCAGATCGCGTCGAAGGCGGGGTGGTGGGCGCCCGAGACGACGAGCGTCGGGAGGCCGAGCGCGGCGAGGCGCGCGAGCGGGATCTCGGCCTCCCACGGCCCGCGCTCGTGCACGAGCGCCCGCGCGCCGCGCTCGAGCGCCGGCGGCAGGGGCGAGGGCGGGTCGAAGTCGGACCCGACCGAGGCGAGGAAGGCCCGGAGGAACGCGTCGGGGTCCTCGCGCGGCCCGTCGCGCCAGAGGCGGGCGCCGCCCTCGGCGAACGCCGCCACCGCCGGGTCGTCGAGCGCGACGCTCGTGCACGGCGGCTCGACCACGGTGAGCGACGCGAGGTCGGCCCCGCGCCGGGCCGCCGCGAGCAACGCGATCACGCCGCCGTAGGAGTGGCCGACCAGGTGGTCGCCGGCGTCGAGGCGCGCCGTGACCCAGGCGGCATGCCGGTCGAAGTCGATCGCCTCGTCCTCCTCGTCGCCGAACCCCGGACGCTCGAGGACGACGAGCTCGGCCGTCGCGGGAGCGATCGTGCGGCGCTGCTCGCGCCAGGTCGCGCGCCCTCCGACGACGCTGCCGTGGACGAGCACGAGCCGGGGAGGCGTCTCCGCGACCATGTGACGAACCTAGCCAATTTTGGCTTCGCAACTACGAAATCGGTGTCACAAGCTCGCTGATATGCTCCGGCCCGATGGCCGCGCCCACCACGCCGCACTCGCTTGCGACCGCGTCGGGCCTCCTGCTCGGCGCGCTCGGCCTCGCGATGATCGTCGGCGCGCTGATCGGCTGGGCGTTCGGGTCGGCCGGCCTCGGGCTCCTGATCGGCGCCATCGTGGGCATCCCGTTCGGCGCCTTCGTCGTCTACCGCGTCTACGCCCGCCCGGGTACGTGAGCGCCCGCGTCTTCGAGACGCCGCGCCCCGTGCCGGGGCGCCTCGTGCCCGCGCTCGCGGGGACGATCGTCGTCGCGCTCGCCCTCCCGGTGTTCCTCGCCGCGGGCTGGCCGGTCGACGGCTGGCTCCTCGCCGCGACGCTCTGGGTCGCCGCCGAGTCCTTCGCCTGGCTGCTGACGCGGCTGCCGCTCGGCACGGGTAACCTCGCCGCCGCAGGCATGCGGGGCATCGGCACGAGCTTCAGGGCGATCGCGATCGGGATTCCGCTCGTCGTCGCGACGGTTTCGAACGAGGAGGTCGGCCTGGCCGCCGCGATCGTCTACGCCCTCGCGTACACGGTCGAGCTCGCGGTCTCGCTCCTGACGTACTTCGGCGCCGAGGCGCAGGCATGACCCGCGTCCTGACGCTTGCGACGGTGCTCTTCCTCGCGCTCCCGACGCTCGCGCTCGCCGCGACGAGCGAGAGCGGGGAGGAGGAGTTCGACCCGGCGCACGAGTGGGAGTTCAAGACGTGGGTCGACCTGCCGTTCGGCCTCGACATCAACAAGGCCGTCGCGTACCTGATCCTCGGCACGATCGTCACTTGCGTGCTCGGCATCGTCCTCATGCGCGTCAAGGTCGGGAAGGAGCCGACGAAGCGCCAGGCGGTCGGCGAGATGATCTACGAGATCGCGCAGGTGCAGGTCGCCGAGCAGGGCCTGCCGACGAAGGCGATCTCCCGCTGGTTCCCGTACGTCGCCTCGCTGATGCTCTTCATCTGGACGATCAACATGCTCGGGTTCATCCCGCTGCCGCTCTCGGACGAGACCTGGCACGGCGTCCCGACGCTCGCGATCTTCGCCGCGACCTCGACGCTCTCGGTGACGCTCGCGCTCGCGCTCATGACCTGGGTCTTCACGCACTACGAGGGGATCCGCGCGAACGGGACGATGGGCTACTTCAAGAGCTGGATCCCCGAGGTG
>DASTKY010000105.1:0-4019 GCA_035715495.1 Gaiella sp.
GCGGGCTCGGAGGCGAGCGCGCGGGCGATGTACGCACGCTGCTGCAGGCCGCCGGAGAGCGTCCGAAGCGGCGCGTCGGCGCGGTCGGCGAGGCCGACCCGCCCGATCGAGCGGCTGACCGCCACCCGGTCCTCGGTGCGGAGCGGGCCGATCGGGCCGCGGACGGCCAGCCGTCCCACCTCGACGGTCTCCCGGACCGTCACCGGCGTGCCCGTCTCGAGCTGCGCGCGCTGCCGGACGTAGCCGACGCGCGGGCGGCGGCGGTCGCCGGGGCTGTGCCCGAAGAGGCGGATGCGACCGGTGGCCGGCCGCTCGAGGCCGAGGATCAGCCGGAGGAGAGTGGTCTTGCCGCCGCCGTTCGGGCCGGCGATGCCCACGAAGGCGCCGGGCTCGACGGTGAGCGACACGTCCTCGAGGACGCGCGGGCCGCCGCGGTACGCGAACGAGACCCCGTCGACCTCGACCGCAGGCACCTGGACGGCTCGAGGGTCGTCGGCCACGGCCGCCGAGCATACCAGGTTATGAGAATCACTCTCGTTTAGAGTCGGATTCGCCGTTCGCTTTCCCCGGCGCGGGCGCCGCGGTCGAGGGGATCGTCCCGGCGTGCGCGAGCGCGACGGCCGCCCGGCGCTCGGCGGTCAGCTCGCGGATCACGATCTGCACGGACGCCGTCAGGGGGACGGCGATGATCGCGCCGACGACGCCGAGCAGCGCCGCCCCGACGATCACGCTCGCGATCACGAAGAAGCCCGAGATGTCGGCGGCCCGCCCCTGGATCGTCGGCTGCAGCACGTAGTTCTCGACCTGCTGGTAGACGATGCAGATGACCAGCATGGCGAGCGCCTGGGGGACGCCCTGGGTGAGCGCGACGAGCGAGAGCAGCACGGCGGCGAGCGTCGCGCCGAGCTGCGGGATCAGGCCGAGCAGCCCCGCGATGATGCCGAGGGCGAGCGCGAAGGGAACCCCGAGCAACCAGGCGGCCGTGCCCTGCACGGTTCCGGCGATCCCGGCGATCACGATCGCGCCGAGCGCGTAGCGCCCGATCGTCCGCGTCACCCGCTCCTCGAGCATGGTGAGCCGGCTCGACTCCTTCGGGTAGAGGACGCTGTGGAGCGACCGTGAGAGGTTCGGCAGGTCGATCACGAGGAAGAGCGTCATGAAGACGATCGTGATCGCGCCGAGGCCGAACCCGAAGATCCGGCCGCCCACCTCGAACGCGTCCCCGAGCTTGCTCGGGAGATCGGACGCGAGCGACTCGGCCCGCTGCTGGAGCTTCTCGCCGAGGTCCGTGCGCTCGTCGATCTGCTGGAAGAGGTCGGACGCGCGGATGCGCTCGACGATCGTCGGCAGGTCCTCGATCAGGTCGCGGACCGCCCCGACGAAGGGGCTGATCAGGAGATAGGCGAGCCCGACGAGGAAGGCGACGAGGCCGAGGACGACGACCATCGCCGCGTTTCCGCGCTTCATGTGCGCGCGCTCCTGCAGGTAGCCGACGGGCGTCTGGAGGACGATCGCGAGGAAGAGCGCGATGAACACCCAGAGCACGGCCTGCCGTGCGGCGACGAACGCCCACACGAAGGCGATCACGCCGAGCACCGTGACGATCGTCCGGGGGGAGACCGTGATCTCGACGCGCTTCGACGACGGCTCGGGAGTCGCCACGGAGGCGAGTCTAGGACCCGCTCCGGAGGTCGCCCCGGCGGGCTCAGGCGCTCGCGGCGGCGCGCGCGGTGGAGACGCGCACGTCGCCGCTCACCGTGCGGACGCGCAGCTCCACGTGCTCGGCGGGCTCACCGGCCGGCGCGTCCACGACGTCGAGCTCCGAGCTCACGTCGCCGCTGACGGACTGGACGTCGATCCAGAGCGCGAGGCCCGGCACCATCGCCACGGCGACGTCGCCGGAGACGGCGTTCGCCCGCACGGCGGCCGCGGCGAGCTCGAGCTGGATGTCGCCCGAGACGGTGCTGACCGTCGCGGCGCCGCCGGCATGGCCGATCCGCAGGTCGCCCGACACGGTGCTCGCCGTCGCAATGCCTGCGACGTGCCGCACGTCGATGTCGCCCGAGGCGGACTTGACCGAGAGCGCGCCCGCGACCGAGGCCGCCACGAGGTCGCCGCTCGCGGTCGTGAAGGAGAGCTCCTGCGTGTCGTGGACGCTCACGTCGCCGGAGGCCGAGCGGATGCCGACGTCCCCGAGCGCGCCCCGCGCGTCGAGGTCGGCGCTGTGCGTCGTCAGCTCGAGGTCCGTCCCCTCGGGGCAGCGGACGACGACCTCGAGCTCGGGCCCGCGGCCCCACGAGATCCCGAACCGGCCGCCTTCGCGCTTCGGGGCGCGGACGGTGATCTCGTGGCGGCCGCCCCGCTCGTGGGCCTCGACCTTCGTCTCGGCCGCGGCCGACTGCGAGCCCTCGTCGTTGCGCTTCGCGGTCACCTCGACGTCGACGCGCGGCTCGCCCCAGGTCTGGACCGTGACCTCGCCGGCGGGGATGTCGAGGCGGACGGCCGCGGGCCCCGGTGTTTCGAACGTCGGCACGGGTCAGCAGCGCCCGAAGCGGGCGGGGATCGAGGGCCGCTCGTCGACGCGGCGGTCGCCGCGCCGGCGCGGGCGCCTGCGCTCGACAGGATCGGGGTCTGCGGGTCCGAAGAGTGCGTACGAGAACATGGGTGCTCCTCTCGCTCGGGTCAGCTCCGGGCGTAGCCCTGGAGACGGTTCGACGACCGCCGCGCGGCGCGCGGCTCGAGCGCTCGGGCGAGCGCACGGACGATCCAGGCGTTCGTGGAGATCCCCTCCCGCGCCGCTGCCGCCTCGAGGCCCGTCTTGAGGCCGTCCGGCAGCCGCAGCGTGATGCGGGCGCTGAGGTCGTCTCCGGGCGCGGGCGGCGCCTCGCCGGCCTCGGGCTCGTCCACGTAGACGAGCTCGGGCTCGCGGCCCGCCATCCGCACCTCGATGTGGCCGTACTCGAGCTGCACGTTGAGCTTGAGGGCGGCCTCGGAGAGCATGTCGATGATGCGCAGCCGCATCGAGGGCTCGACGGTGTCGGCGAGCCGGCGGAAGCCGTCGGCGACCTGCTCGTCGCCGAGCGCGGCCGCGGCTGCCAGCAGGTCCTCGCGGATGCCCTCGATGTGGATCTCCATGACGCGCAGTATGACATCAAAATGATGTCTGTCAAGCGCCACATGTGCACTCGGGCGACATCGGGGTGGCGCAGAGGGCCGAAACCCGCATGCAGTAGGGGAAACCGCACCCCGCGACGCCGTCCGCCTCGACTACCCTGATGACGTCCGGCGCGAGGCGCGAGCCCGCCGGACCGCCTGCCGCCCCGTCGCCGCGGGGCGGCGTGTCGAGTGCCCGCCTGCAGGGGAGGACCGCAACCGTCGTGCAGCACGTCGAGCCAACCGACCTCACGCTCTGGCCGACGATCAAGCACGTCTACCCGCTCTGGCGGGCGCAGTGGCGCCTGGTTGCGGTCGGGCTGGCCTGCGCGCTCGCGTTCACGGGCCTCTCCCTCCTCATCCCGATCATCGTCCAGCGGACGATCGACGACGCGATCGACGGCGGCGACAGCTCCCTCCTCGTCCCGTACCTGACCGCGATCGCGGTCGTGGCGACCCTGCGCTTCGGCGTCAACTTCACGCGGCGCTTCGCCGCGGCGCGGATCGGGATCCGCGTGGAGGCGCGCCTGCGCTCGCTGCTCTACGCCGCGTACCTCACCTATCCGCGCGCGTTCTACGACCGTCACGCGACGGGCGAGGTGATCTCGCGCGCGACCAACGACATCTACCCGGTCCGGTACTTCGTCGGCTGGGGCGTCATCCAGGCGATCCAGAGCGTGCTGATGCTCGTGGGCGCGGCGATCGTCCTGACGGTCGTCAACCCGAAGCTGGCGCTCACGGCTGCGGTCGCGATGCCGCCGATCGCCGTCCTCGCCTTCTTCTTCGCCCACCGCGTCTTCCCGATCTCGCGCGAGGTGCAGCGGAAGAAGGGCCACCTCACGGAGGCGTCGGACGAGGCCGTCGTC
>DASTKY010000106.1:0-3577 GCA_035715495.1 Gaiella sp.
GCGTTCGCCGAGATGGGCAAGCGCTTCCTACAGCTCCCGATCGGCGACGTCGAGCGCGTCACGCTCGGCGCCGTCCGTTCTGCCGCCTGAGCAAGAAGGCGGCCACGGGCGCGAGGCGTGCGGCCAGGCGGTAACTTCCCGCACCACCCCGACCCACCGGAAGGACCGCATGCCCCGTCACGACGGCCGCCGCCCCGACCAGCTCCGCGAGCTCGACCTCCAGCCCGACTTCCTCGAGCAGCCGCACGGCTCGATCCTCTACGCCCAGGGCCGCACGGTCGTGCTCTGCACCGCGACCGTGGAGGAGGAGATCCCACGCTGGCTCCGCGGCAAGGGACGCGGCTGGATGACCGCCGAGTACTCGCTCCTGCCTGCCTCGACGGGCGAGCGCACGCAGCGGGCCGCCTCCCGCGGCCGGCCCGACGGGCGCACCGTCGAGATCCAGCGCCTCATCGGGCGGGCGCTCCGCAGCGTCTGCGACTTCAAGGCGCTGGGCGAGCGCACGCTGTGGCTCGACTGCGACGTCCTGCAGGCGGACGGCGGCACGCGCTGCGCCGCGATCACGGGCGCGTACGTCGCCGCGTTCCGCGCGCTCGACCGCTTCGGGCTGACGAAGGCGCTGCCGTCCTCCGTCGCCGCCGTGTCCGTCGGCGACGTCAACGGCGAGCCCGTGCTCGACCTCGACTACGTCGAGGACTCCTCGGCCGAGACCGACATGAACGTCGTGATGGCGGACGACGGGCGGCTCGTCGAGGTGCAGGCGACCGCCGAGCAGGAGCCCTTCTCGCGCGAGGTGCTCGACCGGCTCCTCGACCTCGCCGCCGCCGGGATCGCGGAGCTGGCCGAGGCGCAGCAGACCGCGTGCGCCGCGCCGTCGCTCCTGTGAGCGACGCGTCCGCGGCGACCTGCCGCCTCGTCCTCGCCTCGGGGAACCCGCACAAGCTCGCCGAGCTGCGGCGCGCCCTGCCCGCGGCGGCGATCGAGCTCCTCGGCCGCGACGACCCGCCGGACGAGGACGGCGCGACCTACGAGGCGAACGCGCGGCTCAAGGCCCGCTGGGGGCGCGCCCACGCACCGGCGGACGCCTGGGCGGTGGGCGAGGACTCGGGGATCGAGGCGGTCGCGCTCGACGGCGCGCCCGGCGTCCGGACGGCGCGGTGGGCCGCCGGCGACCCGGTGGGCCGCATGCTCGAGGCCCTGGCCGGAGAGGAGGAGCGGCGGGCGCGCTACGTGTGCGTCCTCGTCGCCCTCGCCGGCGACGGCCGCGAGCTCGTGGCCGAGGGCGCGCTCGACGGGTCGATCGCGCGGGCGGCGGCCGGCGGGGAGGGCTTCGGGTTCGACCCCGTCTTCGTCCCCGACGGCGAGACGCGGACGGTCGCCGAGCTCGGCGACGACTGGAAGACGCGCAACTCGCACCGCGCCCGCGCCGCCGCGGTGCTCGCCCGGCTGCTCTAGGTCGGAGCCGCCGTCGGCGCCGGGTGCTTCTCCTGCACGGCGCGTCCCGTGACGCCGTAGGCGAGGACGTAGTTCAGCGTCGCCCCGAAGACGATCATGATCGCGAGGACGTAGAGCGTCACGAGCAGGAGGAACGTCGTCCCGAGCACCTGGAGGGCGACGATCTCCGACGTCAGGAAGACGAAGAGCGGCAGCAGCTGGATCGTCGCCGCCATCGACACCGAGACGAGCAGGGCTCCGGGCAGGACCTCACGCCAGCTCAGGCGCGCGTTCGGGAGCCGGTGGTAGGCGGAGACGAGGAAGACGAAGAGGGCCGCGCCGGAGAGCAGCAGCGTGAGGACGAGCGCCACCCACCGGTTGGAGACGACCCCGCCCGCGTACCGGTTGAGGAGGTCGTAGCCGAACGTCCCGATCGTGAGCCCGAAGAAGAGGACGACGAGCGCGCTCGTCATGTAGATGATCGCGAGCGCCTTGCCGCGCAGGAACGGCCGGTTGGGGCGCCCGTACATGATGTTGAACGCCGACTCGAGCGCCGAGAAGAGCGAGAGCGAGCTCCAGAGGAGGCCGACGGCCCCGACGAGCGAGAGCGTCGTCGCGTTCCGCTGGACGGCGTCGACGACGTCCACGATCGACTCGACGGACCGCTCCGGGAACACGTCCTCGAGGTACGACACGAGCGCGCTCGACGAGTCGGCCTGGTCGAGGAAGCCGAGCACGGACAGCAGGAGGAAGAGGATCGGGACGAAGGACATGAGCGCGAAGTACGCGACCATCGCGGCGAGGTGCGTGCCGCGCTCGTTGAAGAACTGGGCGAATGTCGCGCGAACGGCGTGCATGAGTCGAGCGGCAGTTTGCTAGTTTCGCTCGCCGTCATGGACGCCTCCGCCGCGCTCTCCGAGCTCGTCGGGCTCTCGACGCAGGTCGTCGAGGCCGTGATCGTCGGCACCGGCGGTGCGGTCGAGGCCGCCCACGCGGCCGGCGACGAGCGCGCGCGGGCCCTCGCCGAGGCGGGCGGGAGCCTGCTGGCGGCGGCGGCCGGGATCCGACCGTCGGCGCCGCCGGTCGAGCGCGTGCACGTCGACCTCGACCGCGGGTCGCTCGTGGTCGTCCGCGACGACCACCGCTCGATCGTCGCGACGACGGTCGCGGCGCCGACGGCCGGGCTCGTCGCGTTCGACCTCCGCGCCACGCTGCGCCGCCTGCGGGAGGCGCCGGCGTGAAGCTGGCGCTGCTCGCCGTCGCGGGGCTCGTCGCGTGGCTCGTGCTGCGCCGCCGCGGCCAGGACGAGCTCCGCGTGGGCGTCGCGTGGGAGGACGGCTCCGAGCTCGACCTCCAGGACGGCACAGCGGAGCGCGAGCGGCTCGTCGCGATCGCCGAGGGCGTGCTGTGAGCGCCGTCGACGCGCTCGGGCTGCGGCTCCTCGACGTCGCCCTGCTCGAGGGCGACTTCACGCTCCGCTCGGGCAAGAAGTCGCGCTGGTACCTCGACAAGTACCGCTTCGAGACCGAGCCGGCGCTCCTGCGGGAGCTCGGGGAGCGTCTCGGGGCGGCCGTCGTCGAGGCCGAGCCGGACGCGGTCCGGATCGCGGGACCGGCCCTCGGAGCCGTCGCACTGGCCGCATCAGCGGCCATGGCGTCCGGACTGCCCTTCATCATCGTGCGCGATGAAGCCAAGGGATACGGCACCGGGAACCGCCTCGAGGGCCCGCACGACGCGGGTGAGCTCGTGTGCCTCGTCGAGGACGTCGTCACATCGGGCGGCGCCCTTCGGGAGGCGGTGGAGGCCGTTCGCGCAGCCGGTCTCGTCGTCCGGCACGCGGTGTGTGTCGTCGACCGGGAGGAGGGTGGCGCGGACGCGCTCGCCCGGCTCGGGGTGCGCCTCACCGCGCTCTACCGTGCGGGCGACCTGCTGGCAACGCGGGACGACCAGGTGAACCCGCATCGTTGAGCCAAAACCGCTGCGCCGATAGGCTCGGCGGATCACCATCGAGGAAATCGACCAGGGAGGATCGAACGTGACCAAGCAAGAGTTCGTGGATGCCGTAGCCGACAAGGCCGGCATGACGAAGCGCGACGCCGGGACGGCGGTCGACGCGGCGCTCGAGGTCATCGAGCGCACTCTG
>DASTKY010000107.1:0-5922 GCA_035715495.1 Gaiella sp.
GCTCGCGGAGCTCCACGCACGGCTCGGCGTCACGACCGTCTACGTGACCCACGATCAGACCGAGGCGATGACGCTCGGCCAGCGCGTCGCGGTGATGCGCGACGGGCGCCTCGTGCAGGTCGACCGGCCGCAGCAGCTCTACGCGCGGCCCCGGGACGTCTTCGTCGCCGCCTTCATCGGCTCGCCCTCGATGAACCTCGTCGAGGCGACGCTCGAGGACGGCGTCGTGCGCTTCGGGCGGCACGCAGTGCCGCTGGAGCCCGGCCACCGCCCCGCCGCGCGGGGCCGCGTCGTGCTCGGGATCCGGCCGGAGGCGTTCGAGGACGGCGCCCTCGCCGCGGCGCACCTCCCGCGGCTCACCGCCCAGATCGACGTGCTGGAGGAGCTCGGCGCCGACACGCACGCCTGCTTCCGCGTCGAGGCGCCGCGCCCCGAGCTCGAGACCGGGGTGGAGGACGACGACGCGACGCTGCTCGCGTCGGACGCCACGCTCTTCACCGCCAGGCTCGACCCGCAGACGCGCGCGCGGCAGGGAGAGGCGCTCGAGCTTGCGCTCGATCCCGCGAGGTTCCATTTCTTCGACGTCGAAGACGGCACCGCGTTGCCGACGACGGCGCGCGACGAGCCCGTCGAGGCGGTCGCGGCGCCGGCCGGGGCAGGCGAATGGACTTGACCACGAGACGCACATCCATGGCACCACCCTCGACCACCGGTCCCGCCTCCGCGGGAGCCGGCAAGCGCACGGTGACGAAGCAGACCGAGACGCGCTCGCAGGTCCTCGACCTCATCGAGCAGCTCGGGGTCGGCGAGGCGATCCCCTCCGAGCGGCAGCTCAGCACCGACCTGGGCGTCTCGCGCCTGACGGTGCGCGCGGCGCTCGACGACCTCGTGCGGGAGGGGCTCCTCGTCCGCCGGCACGGGAGCGGGACGTTCGTCAGCGAGCCGAAGATCGCGCAGGAGCTGACGATGACGTCCTTCACCGAGGACATGCAGCGCCGCGGGATGGTGCCCGCCAGCCGCACCCTCGACCTCCGGATCGCGCCCGCCGGCGCCCATCTCGGCCGGTTGCTGCACGTCTCGCCGTCCGAGCCGGTGGTCGTCATCGAGCGCCTCCGGCTCGCGGACCGCGAGACGATGGCGATCGAGACGCTCCACGTGCGGGAGTCGCTCGTGCCGGGCCTCTCCGCCGCCGACCTCGAGCGGCAGTCCTTCTACGAGCTCCTGCTCGACCGGTACGACATCGACATCGTCGGCGGGATCCAGACGATCGAGCCCACGGTCACGAACGAGCACGAGTCCGAGGCCCTCGGCGTGCCGCTGCACTCGCCGGCGTTCGTCTTCGAGCGCACGACGCGCTCCAGCACGGGCGAGATCGTCGAGTACGTCCGCTCCATCTATCGTGGCGACCGCTACCGGCTCGTCACGGAGCTCAACCGCCGCTCCTCGCGCCGCGAGGGCGCGAACAGCGGGCAGCGCTAACAGCGCTGGTCAGTACCAAACAGCTTCGGACGACGACAAACTCGACGGGCGTCGATGTCCGACACTAGAGCGCATGAACGCTGGCCTCTGGCCGGATTTGCCCGGGGAGCGCAATCCCGCGACTGGTCTTGACAACCTGGTGACCGTCTGGCAATGTCCCGATCCGTGGCCAAGTGGTATAAGCCAGTAGGCGGGAACCGCGTCACCGCCCCCGCGGGCCACCGGGGAGCGAGCGCGGGGTCGACCGCCTCTCGATGCCCTTGGGGGATCAGCTCATGAGAGCACGCATCATCGTCGCCGCCGTTCTCGTCGGCGCTGCCCTCGCGGTGGTCGCTTCGACCGCGTCGGGGGGCACAGCGGCGTCAAACAGCATCACCGTCTGGCTGCAGGTGGACGCGCAGGCCACGAACTGGGAGCCGATCGTGAAGGCGGCGAACGCCGCGTTCCAGCGCGAGCATCCCGGCGTCGCCGTGAACGTCCAGTACCAGACGTGGGGGAACCACCTCCAGAAGTTCGACGCCGCCCTCGCCGGCGGCAACGCGCCGGACGTCATCGAGATGGGGAACACCGAGATGACGAAGTACATGGCGGCCGGGGCGTTCCAGGACATCTCGTCCGACCGCAGCTCCATCCCGAACTCCGGCACCTGGCTCGCCGGGCTCGCCGCGGCGGGCCGGTTCGGCGGCAAGCTCTACGGGGTGCCGTACTACGCAGGCTCGCGCGTCGTCACCTACCGCACCGACCTGTTCAGGAAGGCCGGGCTGAAGGTGCCGACGAGCCTCGCCCAGCTGACGGCCGCCGCGAAGAAGCTCAACAGCCAGAACTCGGCGAAGGGCTTCTCGCCGATCTACATCGCCGGCACGGACTGGTACGTCGCGATGAGCTTCGTCGCCGACTACGGCGGGACGATCGCGCGGCAGGTCAGCGGCAAGTGGAAGGGCACGCTCGCGTCGCCGCAGGCGATCGCCGGGCTCACGGCGTACAAGAACTTCTTCGGCGCCGTGTCGAAGGCGAGCAAGACGACCGACGAGACGCGGCCGAACCCGTACGACGTCTACGCCCAGGGCCAGGCCGGCTCGATGATCGGCCCCGGCTGGTTCAGCTGCTGCGTCGGCGACAAGTACAAGGCGACGACGGGGCAGTTCGTCATGCCGAGCCGGCTCAAGGGGCAGCCGATGCCGGGCTTCCTCGGCGGCTCGCTGCTCGCGGTGCCGATCGGCACGAACAAGTCGCTCGCGCTCGACTGGGTCAAGGCCTACACGAGCACGCAGTCGATGACGTCCCTCCGCTCGATCGGCAACATCCCGAACACGACCTCGCTCCTCGGCTCGAGCGTCAACGAGCGCGCGGCGCAGAAGAGCTGGTTCGTCCCGACCGCGAAGAACTGGGTGAACGTGGAGAACGGCAACATCCTCCGGAACATGCTCGCCCAGATCCTCACGGGTCGTCTGTCCGTCAAGCAGGCCGCGCAGTCGGCCAGCGACAACATCACGTCGGTGCTCAACGCCTAGGACGTGACGCCCGACGCGGACAACGGTGGAGGCTGACCGCGCCACCAGTGGAGCAGTCGCCGCCGCGCCACCCTTCCCGGTGGCGCGGCGGCGGCCGTTCAGCCTCCGGCGCCTCGCGAGCGCGAGCGTCCCGTACCTCCTCGTCGCCCCGGTCGTCGTCGCGATCGGCGCGATCCTCGGCTATCCGCTCTACCGGCTCGTCACGCTGTCGTTCCAGCGGTACGGGCTTCCGGAGCTGATCCAGCGTCAGGGCGACTGGATCGGGCTCGACAACTACCGCTCCGTCCTCGGCGACTCCCTCTTCTGGGACGTCCTGCTCCGGACGGTGATCTTCACCGTGGCCAACGTCGGCCTGACGATGGCGCTCGGCACGCTGATCGCGCTCCTGCTCGTGCAGCTCAGCGCGCCGGTCCGGGTGCTGCTCACCACCGGCCTCGTGCTCGTCTGGGCGATGCCTGCCGTCGTCGCCGTCCAGGTCTGGTACTGGATGACCAACTTCCAGAACGGCGTCCTCAACCACATCCTCACGCAGCTCCACGTCGGCGACTTCTTCCAGCACGACTGGTACGCGTCGCCGCTCTCCCAGCTCTCGATGGTGACGCTCCTCATCGTCTGGGGCGCGATCCCGTTCGTCGCAGTCGCGACCTACGCGGGGCTCGCCCAGGTCCCGCGCGAGCTCGTCGAGGCCGCCCACATGGACGGCGCGGGGCCGGTCCGGGTCTTCCGCGACGTGACCTTCCCGACGATCAAGCCGATCCTCCTGATCCTCACGAGCCTCTCGATCATCTGGGACTTCGGCGTCTTCGCGCAGCCGTACCTGCTGATCGGCGCCTCGCACATGAACGAGTCGAACTACCTGATGGGCGTCTACGTCTATCTCGAGGGCTACGCGCACTCCGACTTCGGGCGCGGCGCCGCGATCTCCGTGCTGATGCTCCTCATCGTGGCGGCGCTGAGCGTCGTCTACGTGCGGCGCATGGTGCGCGTCGAGGAGCCCGCGTGAGCTCCGTCTCCGCCGCGCCCGCGCCTCGCCGCCGCCGTCGCGGCGGCCTGCTGCGCCGCCGGGCGTGGGACCTCGTCGGGCTCGCGCTCTTCGTCGTGCTCGTGTTCCCGGTCTTCTGGATGATCTCGACCGCGTTCAAGCCGGACGACGAGATCAACGCGCTGACGCCGACATGGATCACGACCTCGCCGACGCTCGACCACTTCCGCGACGCAATGGCCCGCCCGTACTTCTGGGACACGGTGCAGAACACGCTGATCGTCGTCGGCGTGGCGGTCTCGGCGTCGATCGTGCTCGCCTTCCTCGCCGCGGTCGCCCTCGCGAAGTACCGCTTCACCGGCAGCAGGCTCTTCGTCGTCCTCATGCTCGGGATCCTGATGCTGCCGCCCGTGGGGCTCATCATCCCGCTGTACGTCGTGCTGGCGCGCTACGGGCTGACGAACGCGCTGACCGGCGTGATCCTCACGTACCTGACGTTCACGCTCCCGTTCGCGGTGTTGACGCTGCGGAGCTTCATCCTCGGCATCCCGAGGGAGCTCGAGGAGGCCGCGATGGTCGACGGCTCGAGCCGCCTCGGCGCGTTCGTCCGGATCCTGCTCCCGCTCGTCGCGCCGGGTCTGGTCGCGACGTCCGTGTTCGCGTTCATCACGGCGTGGAACGAGTACATCTTCGCGAGCGTGATCCTCACCGACCAGGCGAACCACACGACCACGGTCTGGCTCTCGTACTTCCTCGGCACGAGCAGGAACGTCGACTGGGGGGCGCTGATGGCGGCCTCGACGCTGACGGCGATTCCCGTGATCGCGTTCTTCCTGCTCGTCCAGCGGCGCATCGCGTTCGGGCTCACCTCCGGCGCGGTCAGGGGGTGAGCCGCGTCTCCGCGTGCCCTCCTCGCCGGTGCGCTCCTCCTCGGCGCCGTGGCGCTGAGCTCGCCCGTGGCGGGACGGGCGCGGCGCCGGCGTTCCCCGCGCTGATCCCGCAGCCGCTCGCGCAGGCGCCCGAGCGGGGCACGTTCGCGCTCGGGCCGGAGGCGCGGGTCGTCGTGCGCTCGCGGGCGCGCGACGCCGTCCGGGTCGGAGAGCTCCTCGCGCGGAGCCTGCGGCCTGCCACGGGCTACCGCCTGCCGGTCGTCGCGACCCGGCCCCGGGCCGGCGACGTCGTGCTGGCGCTCGTCCCGGGCGACGCGGCGCTCGGTGACGAGGGCTACCGCCTGACCGTCGACGGCGCCGCCGCCACCCTCTCGGCCCGGCGCGCCTCCGGGCTCTTCTGGGGCACGCAGACGCTGCGCCAGCTCCTGCCGGCCGCGATCGAGGCGGACCGGCGGCAGTCCGGGCCGTGGCTCGTGCCCCGGGGGACGATCCACGACCGGCCGCGGTTCGCCTGGCGCGGGGTGATGCTCGACGTCGCGCGGCACTTCCACGGCGTCGAGGAGGTCAGGCGGCTCGTCGACCTGATGAGCCTCTACAAGCTCAACCGGCTGCACCTCCACCTCACGGACGACCAGGGCTGGCGGCTCGCGATCCGGTCGTGGCCCCGGCTGACGAGCCACGGGGGGCGAACGCAGGTCGGCGGCGGCCGCGGGGGCTCCTTCACACAGCGGCAGTACGCGGCGCTCGTCGCGTACGCCGCCGAGCGCTTCGTCGAGGTCGTGCCGGAGATCGACATGCCCGGTCACGTCAACGCGGCGCTCTCGTCCTACGCGAAGCTGAACTGCGACGGCCGCGCCCCCGCGCCCTACACCGGCATCGACGTCGGCTTCAGCTCGCTCTGCCTCCGCAAGGAGGTGACCTACGACTTCGTCGACGACGTCGTGCGCGAGGTCGCGGCGCTCACGCCGGGCCCGTACCTGCACATCGGCGGCGACGAGGCGCACAGCACCTCGCGCGCGGACTACCTCGCGTTCATGGAGCGCGTCCAGCCGCTCGTCGC
>DASTKY010000108.1:0-10361 GCA_035715495.1 Gaiella sp.
CGCCCGGGCGCTCGTCGACGCCGGCGCGGCGATCGCGCTCGCGACGGACTTCAACCCCGGCAGCGCGTACTGCGAGAGCCTCCCGGTCGTCTGCACGCTCGCCTGCGCGCAGCTCGGGCTCGCCCCGGAGGAGGCGCTCGCGGCGTGCACCGTCAACGCGGCGCACGTCCTCGGGCTGTCGGACCGCGGACGCGTCGCACCGGGGTACCGCGGCGACCTCGTCCTCCTCGACGCGCCCGACTGGCGCCACCTCGCCTACCACCTCGGCGGCGACCTCGTCCGGACGGTGATCCAGGCGGGTCGGATCGCGTACGCGCGGGCATAATCGGGTCCGATGGCGAACCAGAAGCAGCGGCGGCGTCGCGCGAAGGAGAAGCGGCACCAGTACGACCTCGTCGAGATCGACGAGGAAGGGAACGAGACCGTCCTCAGCGCGACGGAGGTCAAGTCCGATGCGCCGGAGAGGGCGAAGAAGCCCGCCTCGCGCGCGTCGAGGACGAGCGCCTCGCCTCGCGGCGCACCGAAGCCGCCCACCTGGGGCCGCGTGCTCAAGCGTGCGGCGATCTTCGCGCCGATCTTCCTCGCGACCGTGCTGCTCCTCGGCGGCGACCGCATCACGTTCCCGGGCGCGCTCCTGCAGACGTCCTTCCTGCTCGCGATCTTCGTGCCGTTCAGCTACTTCATGGATCGTCTCGTCTGGCGCTCGCACGAGAAGCGCCTCGCGAAGACGTCCACGCGCTAGGCGCTCGGTCCGCCCTCGGGGTAGTGGCCCGGCCCGGGCCACGGCGCGAGGATCAGGAGGATCCGGGCCCCCTCGGCGGTCGTCAGCGCGTGCCGCTCGCCGGGATCGAAGGTCACGAGCGTCCCGACCTCGGCCTCGACCTCGTGGTCGCCGCTCGTGATCGTCGCGCGTCCCTCGACGACGACGACCCACGCGCGCTCGCGCACCTGGTGGTCGCGGAGCTCCTGACCCGCGTCGAGGCGGATCGCGATCGCCCGCGCGCCGTCGTCGGTGGTGAGGACGGCGGGGTCGATCCGCCCGCCGGGCGCCTCGATCTCGTTGACGCGCCACGACTTCACGGCCGCAACCTACCGCGCCGAGCCGCGTCGCGACAGCCCGGGGCGGCCGTACACTCGCGGACGTGCCGCCGGTCGTCGACCAACTGCCTCTCGGGCCGCTCGCCACGAACTGCTACCTCGTCCGCGCCGACCGCACGGCGCCGGAGGCCGTGGTCGTCGACCCGAGCGGCACCGCGGCCGAGATCCGCCTCGAGCTGGCCTCCCGTGGCGCACGCTGCGTGGCGATCCTCGTGACGCACTCCCACTTCGACCATGTGCTCGGACTGGCCGAGCTCGCCGAGGGGACCGATGCGCCCGTCCACGCGCCGGCGGGCGAGCTCGCGGTCCTCGAGGATCCGGCGAGCTTTGCGCCTCCCGGGCTGCCGCTCCGGGCGTGCACGCCCGACGTCCTGCTCGAGGGCGGCGAGACGCTCGAGCTCGCAGGCGTGACGTTCGACGTCCTGCCCGTGCCCGGCCACTCGCCGGCGCACCTCGCGTACGCGATCGACGGCGCCGTGCTGTCGGGCGACGTCCTCTTCGCCGGGTCCGTCGGGCGGACGGACCTGCCCGGCGCCGACTGGCAGACCCTGCTCGACTCGATCAAGACGCTCGTCGACCGGCTCCCGGCGGAGACCGCCGTCTACCCCGGCCACGGGCCGGCGACGACCCTCGGCGCCGAGCTCGCGTCGAACCCGTTCCTCGCCGAGCTTCGGCTCGGGTCGCCCGACCCGGCCGGATGAGCGCCCGGTCACCGATCGAGCGGCCGCGCGGGACCCACGTCGTCGTGCCGGCCGAGATCCCGCGCTGGCGGTCGGTCACCGACGAGCTCGCACGTCTCTGCGGGCTCTACGGCTACCGGCAGATCGTCACGCCCGGCTTCGAGGACACCGCGCTCTTCGCCCGCACGTCCGGCGCGGGCTCCGACGTCGTGCAGAAGGAGATGTACACCTTCGAGGACCGGTCGAACCGGTCGCTCACGCTCCGCCCCGAGGGAACGGCGCCGATCTGCAGGGCCTATGTCGAGCACGGGATGCACCGCGACCCGCAGCCCGTGAAGCTCTTCACGGTCGCGCCGATGTACCGCTACGGCGCCCCGGGCCGGGGCCGCTACCGCGAGCACTGGCAGGCGTCCGTCGAGGCGCTCGGCACCGACGACCCCGCCGTCGACGCCGAGCTGATCCAGCTCTACGACACGCTGCTCGCCCGGCTCGGCGTGACCCGGTACCACCTCGAGCTCAACTCCATCGGGTGCCGCGCGTGCCGCCCCGCCTATCTCGAGGCGCTCGGCGCCTGGCTCAATGCGAACGCCGGCCGGCTCGACGAGGACACGCGCGCCAAGGTCGCGGTCAGCCCGCTGCGCGTCTTCGACAACTACCTCGCGAAGCCGCCGGAGGTGCGCGCCGCGCTCGACGAGGCGCCGAAGATCGGCGAGTCGCTCTGCGAGGCGTGCGTCGAGCACTTCGCCGTCGTGCGTGCGCACCTCGACGCGACCGGCGTCGCCTACCGCCTCGTGCCGACGCTCGTGCGGGGGCTCGACTACTACACGCGGACGACGTTCGAGTTCGTCGGTCCGCTCGAGAACCAGAACTCCACGATCACGGGCGGCGGACGCTACGACTACCTCGTCGAGGAGATCGGCGGCCCGCCGACGCCCGGGATCGGGTTCGGCGCGGGCATCGAGCGCCTCGTCATCGCGCTCGAGGAGGAGGGGGTGGAGGAGCCGCCGGCGCCTGCGATGGACGTCTTCCTCGCGGTCGAGGCCGACGCGCCCCGCGACCGGGTGGCGGTCTGGCTCGCCGAGCTGCGCCGCGCAGGGGTCGCCGCCGAGACCGACTATGCCGGCCGCTCGCTCAAGGGCCAGCTGACGCAGGCGCGGCGCCTCGGCGCGACGGCGATCGCGGTCGTCGGCGCGGACGGTGCGACACTCCGGCTCGCGGGGCAGCCGGACGAGCCGGTCGGTCACCACGAGATCGTCTCTAGGCTCTCGCCGTGAGCTGGCGCGACCTGATGTGCGGGGAGCCGCGGCCCGAGCACGTGGGGCAGGAGCTGACCCTCGCCGGCTGGGCGTCGCGTCGGCGCGATCACGGCGGGCTCGTGTTCGTCGACCTCCGCGACCGGAGCGGGGTGACCCAGCTCGTGGTCAACCCCGAGCGATCGCCGGAGGCGGCGGCGCTGGCGGGGGAGATCCGCAACGAGTTCGTGCTGCAGGCGCGCGGCGAGCTCGTCGCGCGCTCGCCGGAGACCGTCAACGACCGGATGCCGACCGGCGCCGTCGAGCTCGCGGTCGACGAGCTGACGATCGTCTCGCGCTCCACGCCGCTGCCGTTCCAGCTCGACGAGGAGAATGTCGACGAGACGCTGCGCCTCCGCTACCGGTGGCTCGACCTTCGCCGCGACAAGCTGCAGCGGAACATCCGCCTCCGCGCGCAGATGGTCGGGATCATCCGGCGCCACATGGAGGCGGGGGGCTTCCTCGACATCCAGACGCCGATCCTCTACAAGTCGACGCCCGAGGGGGCACGCGACTTCGTGGTGCCGAGCCGGCTGCACAAGGGCAGGTTCTTCGCGCTCCCGCAGAGCCCGCAGATCCTGAAGCAGCTGACGATGATCGGCGGCTTCGACCGCTACTACCAGATCGCGATCTGCTTCCGGGACGAGGATCTCCGGGCCGACCGCGTGCAGGAGATCACGCAGCTCGACGTCGAGATGAGCTTCCCCGACCGCGAGGTGCTCTTCGCCTCGATGGAGGAGATGTTCGCGACGATCTGGCGCGAGTGCCTCGACATCGAGATCTCGACCCCGTGGCCGAGGCTGACCTTTGCCGAGGTCGATCGCCGCTTCGGCACCGACAAGCCGGACCTGCGCTTCGGGCTCGAGCTCGAGGAGGCGACCGAGGCGACACGGGGCTCCGAGTTCGGCGTCTTCGCGAGCGCCGACGCCGTCCGCTTCCTCCGGGCTCCGCGAACGTTCTCGCGTGCCGAGCTCGCGACGCTCGAGGAGCTCGCGAAGGAGCGGGGCGCGAAGGGCCTCGCCTATGTCATCCGCGACGAGAGCGGCGAGGTCCGCTCTCCGATCGCGAAGTTCCTCTCGGAGGCGGAGCTCGCGGCGCTCGCACCGGCTCCGGGCGAGACGCTCCTCTTCGCCGCCGACGACTGGGACGTCACCTCCCGCGTGCTCGGCCACCTTCGGCTCCACCTCGGCGCCGAGCTCGGCCTGATCGACGAGTCGGCGTTCACCTTCGCCTGGGTGACCGACTTCCCGATGTTCGAGTGGGACGCCGACGACGAGCGCTGGTCGGCCGTCCATCATCCGTTCACCCGCCCGACGGACGAGTGGCGCGACCGGTTCCCCGAGGAGCCGGGCGCGGCGCTCGCCAACGCCTACGACATCATCGTCAACGGCAACGAGCTCGGCGGCGGCTCCTTCCGGATCCACGAGCCCGACCTGCAGGCCAGGGTGTTCGGGCTGCTCGCGATGAGCGAGGAGGAGCAGCGCGCCAAGTTCGGGTTCCTGCTCGACGCGCTCGCGATGGGCGCGCCGCCGCACGGCGGGATCGCACTGGGGATCGACCGCATGACGATGGTGCTGGCCGGCGAACCGAACCTCCGCGACGTGATCGCGTTCCCGAAGAACCAGGCGGGGCTCGACCCCATGTCCGGCGCGCCGACCGGGATCACGGACGAGCAGCTGCGGGAGCTCGGGCTGACGGTGGTCGTCGAGGCGCCGCAGTGAGCGCACGCATCGCCCAGCGCCTCCTCGCGCTGGGAGCCGTCGCGATGCTCGCGGGGCTGATCGCTGTTGCCGTCGTCGAGCGACGTGAGCCGGAGCCCGTGCAGGCGACGCGCGGCGCGGTCGCCGCGGGCGGCGGGTGGTACGAGGCGCTCGCCGCGCCACGGCCGGTGGGCACCGATGCGGAGCGCACGAGCTGCGGGCTCGTCCTCACTGCGCGCTCGCTCGGCGTCACGCATCCCGTCCTGCCCTGCGGCGCGAAGGTCCTCGTCCGCTACGGCGGCGACACCGTCCTCACCGAGGTGATCGACAACCAGCTCGTCTCGACCGGTCGCCAGTTCGAGCTCACGCCCGAGCTCGCGCGCCTCGTCGGCCTCGACGGGACGCAGGAAGTGGAGTGGCGGTACGCGACCCGACAGTGACCGCGGGCCGGCGGCGACTACACTTCCTCCCGCACGACGCTGCGCGTGGCCCCGGGCTGTCAACGTGAACCAACGATCACACGACGGGAGCTCGGGTCCGGCCGACGGTGTCATTGGACGCCGGCAGGGCACCCACCTGGAGAAGCGGGTTCGCTTTTCCGGCCCGGGGTCACGCGGAGCGTCGGGCCGCGCCCGATGACGCCGCTCGTCGGCGTCGACCACGTCCAGCTCGCGGCGCCCACGGGGTGCGAGCCGGCGGCCCGGCGGTTCTTCGGCGACCTGCTCGGGCTCGACGAGATCGAAAAGCCGCCCGTGCTCGCGGCGCGCGGCGGCGTCTGGTTCCGCCTCGGCGCTCAGGAGCTCCACATCGGCGTGACGGCCGACTTCGCCCCGGCGCGCAAGGCGCATCCCGCGCTGCGCGCCGGGTCGACCGCGGAGCTCGAGGCGCTCGCGGCGCGGCTCGAGGCCGCCGGGCACGCGGTGGCGTGGGCGGATCCCGCGGAGATCCCGGGCACGCATCGGTTCTTCGTCGACGACCCGTGGGGCAGCCGGCTCGAGCTCCTCGCCTGACGGCTTGCTCGCCCCCCGCGACCTGCCGGCGTCGCGAAGTCGGCACAGAGACGGCACGGACGCGTACGGAATCCGCCGATAGCGTGTCCTCAGGGACACGGGAGTGCCCCCGGGGGCACGTGGGGGTGTCGCGCGATCCTCGCGACTCGACCGCCCGCACGCCTCGCGGGCCGTATGCCCGAAAGGCGTCGCGCTAGCCTGATCCGATGGCCGTCGAGCTGGTCGGTGACTCTGCGCGCGGCGACGCGTTCGCGCTCGCGCGGCTCGTCGTCGACGGCGAGCGGATCGTCGAGGCGGACGCGCCGGGGATGGCGCGACCCCTCGCGGGGCTGACGCTGCTCGAGGCCGCCGCGGTGCCGGGCGAGACGCTCGCGGCGGACGCCGTCGCGAACGCGATCGGCCCGGCGCTCGTCGCCGCGCCGGCGCCCGGCCGCGTCGCCGTCGCGATGAGCGGCGGCGTGGACAGCGCGGTCGCGCTCCACCGCGCCGGCTCGGGCGCGGTCGGCGTCACGCTGCGGCTGTGGCTCGACCCGGCGGGACCGGACGCCGAGCGGGCGTGCTGCTCGCCCGAGGCCGTCGTCCGCGCCCGCGAGGCGTGTCACGCACGCGGGGTGCCGCACGTGACGCTCGACCTCCGCGACGCGTTCCGCCGCACGGTCGTCGCGTCGTTCGTCGACGGCTACGCCGCCGGGCTGACGCCGAACCCGTGCATGCGCTGCAACGGCGACTTCCGCTTCGCGGCGCTCGTCGGTTTCGCGGAGCGCGCGGGCGCGGAGATCCTCTGGACGGGGCACTACGCCCGTCTCGTCGAGCGCGAGGGCGTCCGGCTCGTCGCGCGCGCGGCGGATCCGGCCAAGGACCAGTCGTACATGCTCGCGACGATCCCGCCGCCGCTTCTCGAGCGCGTCGGGTTCCCGCTGGGAGACGAGACGAAGGCCGCCGTCCGCGCCGAGGCGGCCGCGGCCGGCCTGGCCGCCGCCGACCGGCGCGAGAGCCAGGAGGCGTGCTTCCTCGCGGGCGGCGACTACCGCGCGTTCCTCGCGCGGCAGGGCGTCGACGCCCGGCCGGGGCCGATCGTCGGCGAGGACGGCGGCGAGCTCGGCCGGCACGACGGCGTCTGGCGGTTCACGCCCGGCCAGCGGCGCGGGCTCGGGATCGCATCGGCCGAGCCGCTCTTCGCGCTCCGCTCGGACGCGGCGACCGCGACGCTCGTGGTCGGCCCCCGGCGCTCGCTCGCGACGCGGACGGTGGAGGCGCGCGGCGGCCTCCACGTCGGGGTCGACCGGGCCGAGGTGAAGCTCCGCTACCGCTCGCCCACGGTCGAGGCGTCCGTGACCCAGACGGCCGACGGCCTCCTGCTCGAGCTCGACGAGCCGGTCGACGCGGTCGCCCCGGGCCAGGTCGCCGTGCTCTACGACGACGACGCCGTTGTCGGATCCGGAGTGATCACGGGGACAAGGGGGTAGGATCCGGCCGGATGCCGCTCGCTCTCTCCGCCGGTGACGTCGCCTACTGGGCGCTCGCGATCTTCCTCGTCCTGCTCGGCGTGGGCTCGCTCTTCGCCCTCGTCAAGCTCGGCCAGCTCTTCGACCGGATCTCGGGCTTCGTCGGGAGCACGGAGCGCGACCTCCTGCCCGTGGTCGTGAAGTCGGGCGGCACCGTCGACCGCGTCAACTACCAGCTCGACAAGCTCGACACGGTCACCGACAGCGCGGTCGCGATGGCCGACAGCGCCGACACCGCCGTGCGCGCGGTCTCGACCGCGATCTCGAAGCCGGTGGAGAAAGTCTCCGGCGTCGCGGCGGGGATCGCGCACGGGGTCTCGACGCTCAAGAAGCGGAAGAACGTCGGCGACGCGATGGACGCCGCGAAGGATGCCGCGCGCCGCCGGGAGCAGGACCTCCACGAGGACCTGCGCGGCGCCGGCCCGACGCCGATGACGTCCGAGCGGCCGACCCCGACGCCGACGCCCGAGCCGACGCCGAAGCCCGATCCCTGGCCGCGCCCGGAGCCGACGCCGCGGCCCGATCCGGCGCCGATCCCGCCGGACGAGCTCCCCTGACGACCCACGCCGCGCGCGTCCGAACCCGGCTGAGCCGGGGCTGAGCCGGACGGGCACCCCGGTACCATCGTCGGGATGCGGACGACCGCCGAGCTGCGGGAGGGATTCCTCGCGTTCTTCGAGCAGCGGGAGCATCTCCGGTTCCCGTCGTTCCCGCTGATCCCGCCGCCGGAGGACCCCTCGACGCTCTTCATCTCGGCGGGCATGCAGCCCCTCAAGCCGTACTTCTCGGGTGTCAAGCAGCCGCCCGCGCCCCGGTTCACGACGGTGCAGAAGTGCCTCCGCGCGGGAGGCAAGGACACCGACCTCGACGAGGTCGGCCTGACCGCGCGGCACGCCTCGATGTTCGAGATGCTCGGCAACTTCTCGTTCGGCGACTACTTCAAGGACGGCGCGGTCGACTTCGCCTGGGAGTTCGTCACCGAGCACCTCGGCTTCGACCCCGACCGCCTCTGGGCGTCGGTCTTCGCGGGCGACCCAGGCCTCGGACTCGGCGAGGACGAGGTCGCGGTGCAGGCCTGGCTCCGCAAGGGGCTCCCGCGCGAGCGCATCGTCCCGTTTCCGCGCTCCGAGAACTTCTGGGGGCCGGCCGGGGAGACGGGGCCGTGCGGTCCCTGCTCCGAGCTCCACTACGACCGCGGGGCCGAGCACGGGTGCGGCGAGCCCGACTGCGGGCCGAACTGCGAGCGCTGCGACCGCTACATCGAGTTCTGGAACCTCGTCTTCATGGAGTTCGACCTCGGCGCCGACGGGTCGCTGACGCCGCTCCCCGAGCAGAACATCGACACCGGAATGGGCCTCGAGCGCTGCGCGATGCTCGTGCAGGAGGTCGACTCGATCTTCGACACCGACGGCTTCCGCCTGATCATGGACTGGATCGAGGAGGAGTCGGGCGTCCACTACGGCTCGACCCCCGAGGCGACGAAGGCGCACCGCGTGCTCTGCGACCACGGCCGCGGGATGACGTTCCTCGCCGCGGAGGGGATCGTCCCCGGCAACGAGGGGCGGGGCTACATCCTCCGCCGCCTGATCCGCCGCGCCGTCGTGCAGGCGCGCCGCATCGGCCTGCCGGCCGTCCACCCGCTCTCGCGGATGGTCGTCGAGCAGGTCGGCCCCTGGTACCCCGAGGTGGTCGAGGGCGCCGACGAGATCGAGCGCGTCGTCCGCGCCGAGGAGGACCGGTTCCGGCAGACGCTCGACCGCGGCATGCGCGAGTTCGACGAGCTCTCGGCGGCCGACGTCACCGCCGAGGACGCCTTCCGGCTCGCAGCGACCTACGGCTTCCCGATCGAGCTCACGGTCGAGCTCGCCGCCGAGCGCGGCCACGCCGTCGACATCGACGGCTACCGGATGGAGATGGAGCGGCACCGCGACATCTCGCGCGGGAGCGGCGAGAAGGGGATCGGCCAGCGCGCGGCGGACTTCGCCGCGGGGGCGGGCTTCGCCTCCGACTTCGTCGGCTACGCGAAGACCGACGTCATCACGCAGCTCGGCGCGCTCGAGGAGCTCGGCGACGGGACCTTTCTCGCGAAGCTCCGCGAGTCGCCCTTCTACCCGGCGGGCGGCGGCCAGGTCACCGACCAGGGCTGGATCGAGCGGGACGACGACCCCGCGGTCCGGGCGGAGCTCGTCGACGCGTACCGGTTCGAGGGCGACCAAGCGCTCCTCTTCCGCGGCGAGGGGTTCGGCGCGGGCGACCGCGTGCGCGCCGTCGTGCCGTGGAGCGTCCGCTTTCCGACGATGGCGAACCACACGGCGACCCACCTGCTCCAGGCCGCGCTCCGCGAGGTGCTCGGCGACCACGTCACCCAGGCGGGCTCGGCCGTCCGGCCGGACAAGCTGCGGTTCGACTTCACCCACCCGAGCCAGCTCGGCGCCGAGGACCGCGAGCGGATCGAGCAGCGCGTGAACGAGGCCGTGTTCGCGGCCGCCCCGGTGCGCACGTTCGAGACGACCCTCGACGAGGCCCGCGCGCTCGGCGCGATGGCGCTCTTCGGCGAGAAGTACGGCGACATCGTGCGGGTCGTCGAGGTGAACGGCGTCTCGACGGAGCTCTGCGGCGGCACGCACGTCCGCTCGACGGCCGAGATCGGTGCCTTCGCGATCCTCTCCGAGGGCTCGGTCGGGGGCGGCGCGCGGCGCATCGAGGCCGTCACCTCCGGCGAGGCGTGGGCGGCGCTGCACGCGCGCGCCGGCGAGGCGGAGGCGCTTCGGGCGGAGCTCGAGGAGACGCGACGCGAGCTGAAGCGGAAGCCGCAGGCCGCCGCGGCGACCAGCGACCCGGACCCGGTCGTGAGCGCGGTCGACGGCGTCAACCTCGTCGTCCAGCTCGTCGAGGGCTTCGACGGCGACGCGCTGCTCGAGCTCTCCGACCGCTTCAAGCAGCGCCACACGCCCGCCGCGGTCGTGCTCGGCGGCGCGGCGGACGGGAAGGTGGCGCTCGTCGCGAACTTCGACCAGGCCGTCGCCGACCGCATCAGCGCCTCGGACGTGATCCGCGGCGCCGCGCCGCTCGTCGG